>DNNS01000192.1 GCA_003497555.1 Spirochaetia bacterium | reverse complement strand
GGAAAGTAAAAAAAAGAGTATGCCCCATGTTTGTCAAGCATTTTCTGCAGATTAAATATTGTCGCGTACCCAAGAAAAAAAATCGTACCCATCTGTCTGTTAAGCTCACAAATTTCCATTCAAAAAAATGAAAAGCGGGAATTTGAGAGGAAAATATTACCATTCAAGACGGTTTTACAGGCGATGCTGATTTATAATAATTAAAACTTCGCAGTGAAATTCAGCATGTTAAATGATTTCGCGCAAACAAAATTAAATTTATACTAATCATGACCGATTTGAGCCATGCTGATTATTATTCAAATACATGATAAAATTTTATCACTGATTTATCTGTCGGTCTTTAAATATACTATGCGGTAAAAATTTTATATAATCCCAGGAGATAAAGCGGCACCGCAGGGCAGGTGAAGGCAATGTTCTTAAAAGCCATACCATCACCCGGCAATTAATAAAAACAGTTAATCAGATATAATTTCAGCAAGGAGCATAACATGAAATTTTTAATTATCGGTCTTGGTTCTATGGGGAAAAGAAGAATAAGGTGTTTACAGTCTTTGAAATACCATGAAATTTCAGGCTTTGATCTCAGGGCCGACAGGCGTGATGAAACAAGGCAAAAATACGGCATTAAAGTTTTTGATAATTTTGAAAAAGCTGCTGCCGAAACACATCCTGATGCCCTGATAATTTCAGTACCCCCGGATAAACACCTACAGTACATGGAATACTGTATTGAAAAAAAAATACATTTTTTTGTTGAAGCCAGTGTTGTTGATCACGGCATGAAAAACCTTATTAAAAAACTTGAAAAATCCGGAATTACAGCTGCTCCTTCCGCCACCATGATGTTTCATCCCGCTATAATGGCAATTAAAAATATTGTAGACAGCAGAGAGCTTGGTAAACTTTCCAATGTACTTCTGCATTCCGGCCAGTTTCTTCCCGACTGGCATACCTATGAAAAAGTCAGCGAATATTACGTTTCAAATCCTGCTACCGGCGGAGGAAGGGAAATTGTTCCCTTTGAACTTACCTGGTTTACCATGGTTTTCGGCATGCCGAAAAGGGTTGGAGGAAATTTCCGAAAAACCATTAACATTGAAGGTGCAGAAAAAATTGACGATACCTATAACTGCCTTCTTGATTATGAAGATTTTCTTTCGGTTGTTACCGTGGACGTAGTATCAAGATATGCAACCAGAAGACTTACGGTAAATGGAGACCAAAAACAGCTTTACTGGTCATGGGATGAGAACTGCGTTAAAGTATATGATCCGGCTTCAGACAAGTGGGAACAAAGAGGTTATGAAATGAAGAATGCACAGTCCGGTTATAATGCCAATATCGGCGAAAATATGTATATTGATGAAATTTCCAATTTTATTGATGCCGTATCCGGCAAAAGGGCTTTTATCAACACCATGTCTATGGATTACAAAGTTCTGCAGCTGCTATATAAAATTGAAAAATCAGACAAAAATTCCTTGTTGGTCAGGGTTTAAACATGAGCATTGGAATTTTTATTACTGCCAGATTAGGATCAACCAGGCTGGCGCAAAAACATCTTCGCGAAGTGCTGGGAAAGCCAATTATGAGTTATCTCCTGATTAGAATAAAAAATGAATTTAAAAAAGAAACGGACAATGCACAGGCTGTCGTATCTATAGTCACCGGCAACCGCGAAAATAATGAAAAATTATTAACGTCTTTTCCGGGTATGAACGTTTTTTTCGGGGATGACGACAACATCCCCAAAAGGCATCTGGAAGCTGCCAGGCATTATCAGGTTGATGCTATTGTATCTGTTGACGGCGACGATATTCTGTGTTCGCCTGAAGCCATGAGATCGGTTTATGAACTGCTTCAAAAGCAGGCTCCGCTTGTCAAAACCGAAGGCCTTCCCCTGGGGCTTAATGCCTGGGGATATACAACGGCTTTTTTGGAACAAAGCCTGGCGCAGGCTGACTATAAAGTACTTGAAACCGGCTGGGGGCGGATATTCGATAATTCAAAAATGATATCAATTAAAAAAAATCATGATACCGGAGAACTGCTCAGATTTACCCTTGATTATGAAGAAGACTTTTTGTTTTTCCGCAAAATCATTTCTTCAGAAAATTTTACCATTGATATTAATGACCGGGATTTGATTGAACTTGTCAATAAAAAACAAATATTCCTGGAAAACGAAAGAATTGCCAAGGAATATTACATAAACTTTAATAAAAATATTGCCCTGGAAGAAAAAAAGAAGACAGAAAATAAATAACAGAACGCCGTAATCATCAGATTATCGGTGTTATTGCAGCATCTTTGTTGTTTTATTTACCCAAGAAATAAATTTGTACCCAGTTTATATTGATAGTTTGCATTTTTTTTTATTGTGTTATATCATACTTTGCATCCCGCAGGAGGTTTTATGTCAGATACTGCTACCGGCATTCACAAAATCGGCATCGAAAATTCCCGTTTTGACAAAAACGAAGCGGCATCTCTTTCTGACCGGGTGAGTACACTACTGGAACAGGGCGTAAAAAATTTCGATTTTGATTTATCAAAATCAGATTTTATTGATTCTGCCGGAGTAGGTAAACTGCTGTTTTTAAATAAAAAAATCACTCTGCAGCGCGGCAGCCTGACAATTTCATCAATACACCCTGCTTTGTATCGCCTGCTGGATTCGCTCGGCATTACTGAAGTAATTAAAATGAAAAAAATCTAGCGCCGGTTACCGAATGTCGGAAGCTGCCAGCATTTCGTTTTTCAGGCACACATTTTTTTCCATAATTGCCTTACGGGCATAATAATCCGCTAATTCATTATAATGATCGCCGTTATGCGCTTCTACATGCTGAAAATTCAATATAATATTTTTTTCGGTAATTCTGGATTTAATCTGCGCGATTAATTCCGTGTTTTTATTAATCTTGTTGCCCTTAAAACACCCGATAACATACTGACTGTCGGTAAATATATATATTTCTTCTTCTGATTCCGCCTGATCAAGAGCATAAAGCAGGGCAGAAAGTTCCATCTGATTATTGGTAGCGCCTTTTTCATATTTGTAAAAAACCCGGGCAGTACGGTCTTCGTTTAAAATTATAAAAGAAAATCCTCCCTCTCTTTTAAAAGGATCCTGATTATGGGAGCATGCGCCGTCTGTATAAATCTTTTTCATATCATTGCCCGGTATGTAAAATAAAGTCGGCAATGGAAACAATAATCGTCTTCAGCCTGGGTATGATTACCGCCAGCTCATATTCAATTAAATCCCCCAGCAGCACGTAGTCACTGTTTTCCATTGCGGATAACAGTTCGCGGAGTATGTTAGTAAGCGCCTGCAGGGTTTCATCAATATTATCTCCTCCGTCTGGCATGGAAAAATCAAGGCCGTAGGCTTTACGCGCGCTGTGCGCACCGTGCAGAATTCCGCCCAGAGCACCGGCCAGGTCGCGCAGTGTCTGCATGGCTTCAAGGTCGTGCCCTTTCTGCAGATTGGCAGCAGCTTCCTTCAGCATTTCAGCGGCATCTTCCAGGGGAAGAACCGCCTGCCGCAGGGCTTCTTCCAGTCCGGATGTCTCAGCCAGTGAAAATGTTTCCTCAATAGCTTTCAGCCGGGCGTTGCGCAGCAATTTACCCAGAGACAGGACAATCTCGGCTGCACTGTCCGAGATTTTTTTTATTTCCATATCAGCCGGCTCTGCGGCGGCTCCCGCCTGGCGGGCTGCATGAACAGCTATTTCACAAATTTTCATCTGCTCGGCCAAAGGTATTTTTCCGGCCGGGATGGTTTCCGGCCGGATAGAAAGTGCAGACAGCGCTTCGGATATCATTTTACCTGCCCAGCGTATTCCTTCTGCCGCATTATCGAATTCCCGCTTAATATTCCCGCTGCGGCAGGATAAAATAAATTTATCCATATAATTCTTAACATCCGTAAGGCAGCGAAGCGCAAATTGTCTGAACGGCAAGGAATAA
Organism: Spirochaetia bacterium; assembly: GCA_003497555.1. Classification (GTDB taxonomy): domain Bacteria; phylum Spirochaetota; class UBA12135; order UBA12135; family UBA12135; genus UBA12135. The sequence continues at coordinate 4,390 of DNNS01000192.1, read as the reverse complement.
AAATCCATGTTTTGAATATTCTGCAGAAAAATTTTTTCAAGTTCGCTGCTGCTTGGCTGAGAATATTCCCTGCCGTCGATTATTATATAATCGATTATTCTTCCCCTGGTTCGAAGCCAGTCAGCGATCGCATCTGCAATTTGCCGCGCATTTTTTTCATCCTGCAGGGTAAAAGATGTTTTTTCTCCGTTAATAAACAGATTCATGATTCCGCCTTATTTACTCTGTAAAGAATTATTCAGCCATTTGGAAGTATTTTCCATTTCTTTCTGCGCCTTTTCCAGTTCGGCAAATTTTTTCTGCTGCAGCAGGCGGAAACCGGCGAGATGTTTCTGAAAATCTCCGGCCTTTTTTTCCAGCTGCGCGTGTTTGTTCTTATTCAGTTCAATGGATTTGGCAATAATGCCGGCAGGCTGCGTGTAGGGGCGTACCGCTTCTGCAGTCTGAAAAGCGCAGCCTGAATCGATAACTCCGGTTTTGGACAGACTAAATCCGAATAATTCTCCTACTCCGCTGCCCAGCTCTCCCAGTTTGGCATCAAGCATTTTTTCATTCATTTCCAGTTTGCCGGAATCAGCCTGCTGATCATAGGAGCCGTAGCGCGGAGTAGATATGCCAAGCTGCGATAAAAGAGCCAGATTTTTCCCGTAAGATGTTTCGTAGGCATTCATCATAATAGTGCGCAGTTTGCCGGTGATCAGTTTCAGGGTAATTTCAGACTGAAACATGCCGTGCAGTTTTTTTTCTTCTTCTGATAAATCCGCGGAAACAGCCTGGGTGGCCAGCACCCGGTTTAAAAAATGCATAAGAATATTATACTGGCCGGTAAAATTTATTAAGGCGTTTTTGACCGACTCCCTGTCCAGTTCTATATTAAGGCTGATTTGTTCGCGGCCGGCATTTTTTACCGATATCACTGCGCCTTCAATGCAGTCGCTGATTTCGTTGTCGGGCCGGACAATATCAATACCGTTGTAATTTATTTTGCTGTCGGAAGGCTCTGTAACCGGGTTGGCCGGAATAAACCCGGACGAACCGGAATCGGAAATAATTTCAGGATTTTTTATTTCAATAGTACAGAAAGAATTACTGTTCCAGAAAGTTATTTCATTTATTATTGCGCTGCCTTCAGCCGGGAAACGGTTCGCACTTTCCCCGCGGGGCAACCGGGAAAAATCATCGGGCAGATTAAAATAATTATCAGTTTCGGCGGAAGATACCTTGCCATAGACGGCGGAAATGACATCTGCAGCCTGAGTTTTCTGTACAGCAGGTTCTTCCGCAAGCGGAGCCGGAAAAGAAGACGGCGGCAGGGATGGCAGGCGGATTTCCTCAAATTCCAGCAGATCAAAACTGTCAAGCTTCATGCCCGGGTCCGGCTTCTGTTCCGGCAGTTTATCAGCAGGCAGAGCCGGATTATAAGAACGCTGCCAGGCAGTCAGGAAAGAAAATGCGGATTTTTCCGCAGGCAGCGGAATGGTAATTCCGGAACCGGGAGGAAGCGTGAAAGAATTCTTGCCGGAAATTGCTCCGTTATAAGTTTTGGCTGATGTGGCGAAATCGGTTTTTTCGTTTTTTCCTGTTTTAAAAAAATCCATATTAATAAATAAATTTGCGCTGTCTTTTACCAGTCTGATACGGCTTGCAGCCCCGGTTTTTACGCTTTGTATAACAATTATTTTTTCTTTGGCTGTTCTTTGCACTGTTTCCGCGCTGAACAGTTCCCGGGCTTCTTTTTTTTTCATGATTGCCAGAAAAGAAGCAAGATTTCCGGCCGGGAAACGCAGGGTAATTTCTCCGTAACCGTTTGCCAGTGTCACTTCGCTTTCCGGAAATTTTTCGTCTTCTTTCAGGGCCCGTGATGACAGGCGGTGCGCCCGGGCCGCCTCTTTAACTTCGAGGGAAAAATTTCCGGGTACGGCTCCGGAACCGGGAATAATTTCGGCGATATGGGGAGCCGATGAACTTCCCCTGAATTTTTTAAAAACCGAGGAAAATCCGTAAAGCTCGGAAGCGTAACTTCCAAGTGTACTGAATTCTTTTTTGATTTTTTCCCAGGCGGTATTTTTGGAGAGCAGGATTTCCTGCTCCCGGATTATATTGGAAAGAGGAACAGCTTCTGCCTGAACCAGTTTTTCAATCAGTTCGGCGTTTTTCTGATCTCCGTAATAGGGCAGGGCCATTTAATATTTTTCAGGCACCTGCCTGGCGCAGAAAAGCCGGAATATCATAATGATCCCTGGAAGCCGAATCAAATTTTTCAGACAGTTTCTTGAACGGCTCNNTCCTTGATGATATTTTCAGGCCGGTCTTCTTCCAGTTCGTCATTACCGATTATTTCAATAATACGGCCTTTTTTTGCGCCGGGAAGAGAAAGTATAGGCGATGATTCATCTTCGTCTTCAGAATCTTCAGCCGGTTTTTCCGCGGAATTTTCCTGATCATGGCGCAGACGGCGCGCATATTCCAGATCTGCCCTTTTAAAGCCGGTGGCAATAACCGATATTTTAATCTCATCGGATAAATTTTCATCGTGATGGGTTGAGACTTTAATCAGCGCATTTTTATCAGCCCGGGAAGTAATTATTCCCACAGCTTCTTCAACTTCATAAAGCGAAACATTTTCATCGTGCACAACATTGATTAAAATACCCTTGGCGCCTTCCATGGTAGCCCCGTCTATCAGGGGGTTGGTAATTGCCTGTTCGGCCGCCTTGGCTGCCTTGCCGTCACCGCTGGCTGAGCCGAGGCCCATCAGGGCTTCGCCGGTAGATTTCATAATGGTGCGAATATCGGCAAAATCCGCATTCATGTGCCCGGGAACCGTAATCAGATCCGAAATGCCTTTTACGCCCTGGTAAAGTACTTCATCAGCCAGACGAAAAGCGTCTTTAAGCGGAAATTTACGGTCAATAATTTTTAAAAGATTCTGATTGGGAATAATGATTATGGCGTCAACATATTCGGAAAGACGTTTTATTCCCTGCTCGGCCAGTTCCATTTTTTTCGGCCCTTCAAAAGTAAAAGGCCTGGTTACAACCGCTACGGTCAGGATGCCAAGATCACGGGCCAGTTTGGCAATAATCGGCGATGCTCCGGTGCCGGTGCCGCCTCCCATTCCGGCCGTAATAAACACCATATGACTGCCGGTAAGATGTTCCTTTATGGCATCACTGTCTTCGATGGCGGATTTTTCTCCTACTTCGGGAATACTGCCTGCGCCCAGCCCCCGGGTAGTCTGTACGCCGATTTGAATTTTGGTATGCGCCGGCGATAGTGTCAGGGCCTGCAGGTCGGTATTAACCGTGATGAATTCGATATGTTTCATTTGCGATTCCACCATGCGGTTAACGGCGTTGCAGCCTCCTCCGCCCACACCGATTACCTTGATGCAGGTCGGACTGATTTCACTGGTTTCGATTTCTATCATATACCCTCCCTATATGTATAAACCGTTTGTTTAAAAAAATTCTTTAAACCATCTGGACATGCGTTCTCTAATTCCGGATATTGCATTATCTCTTTTTTCTTCACGGCCCGAACCCTCGCCCCTGATGCCGAGCAGAGCCAGACCTACGGCAGTGGAATATATCGGCGAGTTTACAGATTCAGAAAGCCCGGTTATGCCCTTGGGCTGCCCGACCCGTACCGGATGCTCGAGAATACGCTCGGCAGTATCGCAGATATTTTCAAGCAGGGCGGAACCGCCGGTAAGAATAGTGCCGGCGGCAAGTCGTTCGTAATAATTATTTTTTTTGATTTCCTGGGCTGCCAGAGTGAAAATTTCCTCGATGCGCGGTTCTATTATTTTAGAGAGCATTTTACGCGCCAGTTTTTTGGGTGGCCTGCCCCCGACCAGCGGAACTTCTATATAATCATTTTCATCAACAGCATCGCATAAAGCCGAGCCGAATTGTTTTTTAATCAGTTCGGCCGATTGATTGGGTGTGCGTATGCCGAAAGAAATATCGGATGTAACATGATTACCGCCGATGGGAATTACCGCTGTATGCCAGATTGCGTTTTCAACAATTATAACTAAATCGGTTGTACCGCCGCCTATGTCGATTACCGCAGCGCCAAGTTCCTTTTCATCGTCATTAAGCACAGCTTCGGCCGAGGCCATGGGCTCTAAAATAATATCGGCTACTTCATATCCTGCCCGGTTGACGCTTTTAATAATATTCTGGGCGGCAGAAACAGCGCCGGTTACAATATGCACTTCGGCTTCAAGGCGGACTCCGCTCATACCTACCGGATTATGAATACCATCCTGATCGTCCACAACAAATTCCTGGGGAATCACGTGAATAATTTCGCGGTCTGCCGGTATGGAAACGGAACGGGCCGTATTGATTACCCGTTCAACGTCTTCTTCGGTATTTTCTTT
>DNNS01000194.1 GCA_003497555.1 Spirochaetia bacterium | reverse complement strand
TTTAATTTTTCCGGTAAATAAATATCGGGGATTAGCAGATTTTCCGCTCCTGAACCCAAATCTATGGGCAGATTAATATTTTTATTCGGAGTGTTATTTTCTGCTAAAAATACTGCGCTCTGAAATAATATGCCTTTAATAAAATTGCGGGAAATATTATTATGTTCTACTGCTCCGCAGGCATATAATATTCTGAAATCATTGGCTCTTAAATCCGCAGTCGCAAAATTAAAATAAACTGCTCTGGTATTTTGATTTATCAGACTCAGTAACGGTTTAACGGGTATTTTTGCCTCGACTTGCCATCCGGCAGAACCGCTCTGTCCCGCAGCAGAATAAAAAACAGCTTTTCGTCCTGCTGACTGACAATTAACCGCATCAAGTTCTGTTGCTTTGCCGCTTGTAATCACGCTTATATGAACAGCAGATTTTATTTTTACTCCATCGCCGGGGAGGATCTGTATTTGAATGTCGCCGTCAGCAAGGCCGTTATTGTTAGCGTCCGGATGAAAAAAATACAGCAGCAGGGAATCCGAACGGGAGATATCCCGGCCAGGCGGCAGCAGGTCACTATCGGTAATTTCCGCATATAAATAAAAAAAATCATTATCAGCCTGCAAGGTAATTCTTGCAATTATTTTTCCGTTGTTTTCTTTAATCGTCATATATTCCGGCTCATACCACTGATGCACTCCGTCGGTTTTACCGAAATCCCTTCCGTCTCCATCTATCAGAATTCCGGAGGCTTTTATTATCTGATACTCAAGAGGTTTTAGCCGGTATTCTTTCTGATTATTGGTAATTGTTCCGTATGAAGCCGCACCTGCGGCCGGTAGCGAAGGAAATTTTTTATACCAGAAATTGATTTTTATTTTACTGCCTGCCTTGACATTTATTTTCTGCCAGATCCGGCTGCCGTGCTGGGTGACAACANNAAGAGCTGCCGTTATGAGCAGCAGCAGAATTTTTTATGTAGGCCGAGGCATATTCTTTTTCCGGAAACGGTTCGAATTTCCAGTTTCCGACTGTTTCAAAATCGCCGTTTTCAATGATAGCGCCATTAATACTGATATCATCAAAAAGGATCCTGGATTTTTTCTCAATTTCCTTGTCTTTATTCCATTGCCCGTCTAAAAAAATACGGATTTCGCCGTCATTATTAGGAATAAAACTTATTGTTCCTTCCAGCCAGTTATCGCTGCCTCCGGGCAGGTGAAAGACGGTTTCATTACTCTTGCTGCTGTTTATTATAATTCCCGGGGAAGCAATTATTTCTCCAAACCCTGCTGAAGATTTCGTACCGATAATATCAATCCTGGCTAAAACACTTTCTGCCCGCAGCGGAACACCTGATAACAGCGTCACTGCATAAAAAATAAAAATGAAAAATATATTTTTCATTTTTTACCTCCTGAATTGTTTTAAATGTTTTTTGAGAATTTTCATCTGCCTTTCTGGTTCCGCTACATTACGCGGAAAATAATAATACATAATACGGTCAAGATCCAATTTGAGCACATCCGGCAGACGCTTGTCCATCAATTCAAACAGTTCGGTTTCCATACTGTGATTTTCCACAAGCGCAAATGTTTTTTTTCCGTTTTTACGCGCCGCGCTGATAAAGGCCGGAGCCTGATCGAGCAGGGCTTTCAAGACGGTTTCGCCGGTTTTGGGCACAGGAAAATAATCATGATTAAGACTCCAGGGCCGGCCGTCACAGCCGAACTCATCAAGATTTTTTATTGCCGCACATTCATCAATAATCTCTTTACGCATGTGCCCCATTAAAAACATGGATAATTTGATATCCGGCTGAAATTCTTTTGCCATTTTACCAAGCAGGCTGAAAAATTCCGCATGTTTTTTTAGATCCCATTCCCGCCCTGCGCCTGCAGGCCTGCTGCTTTGGGCTGCCCGGGAAAAATCTTCAGTATCCAGAGTTTTGGGTTCATCCCAGATTATGCCGGATATATTATGCCCGACAAGCAATTCACGCAGGCTGTTATAAAAAAAATCAAGGGTTTCATTATAATGAATGGAAAGACAGGGGCCGAGAGAGGTATAAGGGGTCTGATCTTCGCGCCGACTCCACAGATGCGGCCGGCTGGAAGCAAACAGACTGGGCACCTTGGGAGCGCCGGCTACCAGCCCGCCCCAGCGCGAGGGAATTACCCAGAGATTCATATTGCAGCGGTGCGTTTCATTCCGAATTATATCCAGATTGGCCCGGGCGGAAAAAAGATCTCCTTCCAATACCGCAATAGCAACATCGCTGGTTCCGCATTCAGTCATCCATTTTAAATCTTCACGCAGATGATCAGGAACCAGAGTATACATATTCTGCCGCAGGTAATATGCCGTGATTTTTTTCATTTTCCGGCTCCGGAGTTATGTTTTTTCAGATTGATAAAAGAGTAAGGGAGATGAAAAGTGCCGGAAGAAAAATTTTTCTGTTTTTTATAAAAAATATTATCAATATATAATGCTATATTTTTTCCAAAATCGTAACCGTCAATTGCTATAGCAAACGACGCCGGCGCATTTTGCGCATCAACAGCATACATGCCGGTTACTGGATGTATATTTATTCCGGATTTTTGCCAGGCACTTGTTAAAACTTCATTGCCGATTCCGCTGATAATAAGACTGTCAGGAGGATTCGTATCTGAAAATAATTTCTTTAAAACAAACGACAGGCAGTCAGGATCTCTTTTAACAGGCATTTTTATCAAATCGGGAGATATATAAATACCGGCTTTTTGGGCAGCAGCCTGCAGACACTGCAGGCGCAGATTTGTCTGCTTTTTGTGATCATTAAAAATTAAAACGGCAATTTTACTGCAGCCCCTGCTCATGAAACCCGCAATCATGTTTTGCGCGGCAGTTACTTCGTCGTGATCAATTACCAGACAGCCGCTTGCCGGCAGATGCGGTTCCACCGAAACCAGCGGAATTCCTGATTTTCTGATTAGCCTGATAAATTCGGGATTGCGTGAGCGCATGAGCAGTATCAAATCGGCAGGTTGTTTTTTTAATTGCAGGCAAAAATTTTTCTGCTGCTCCCTGCCGGTTATTGTTACGGCGCTGATTACAACTCCGGAAGCCGCCATTCCCTGCTGCAGACCGGAAAGCAGCCTGATAAAATAATGAGAAGAAGCGAAGTCGCAGCTTTTCGCTTCTTCTTCAGTCTGCTCAATAACCAGAAAAATATTCTTACAAAAAACATTTGCTTTTATCCGCCCGGAATCGGCCACAACTGTTCGCCTGCCCTGACAACGCAGCAGCAGTCCCAGTTGTGCGCAGCGCGCCAGGGCTCTTTGAATAACAACATGACTGGCCGGCCAGGCCCGGGATAATTTTCTTACCGGAGGAATTTCATCGCCGGCTTTAAGCTTGCCGGATGTAATCAGACTGCTTAT
>DNNS01000348.1 GCA_003497555.1 Spirochaetia bacterium | reverse complement strand
CCAAGAAAAAAAATCATACCCATCTGAAAGAAAAAAATTTTCTTTTCTCTGTTTTCAGGATAAAATCAGATGCAAGAAAAAAAATATTCATTAATACAAAATGAAACAATTTTATTTTTTTCTGACAATCTCTGTTTTATCATCCGCTGCAGATTTTACCGGTATACTTGCAGGGAGAATTTATATTTTTTTTTTCATGTTGACCATAATAACAGCAGGCTCCCNNATTAGCGGCATTTTCCGCCGCAGGCCGAATACTGTATTTGAAAAATACTTTACTGCCGGAAGATTATTTAGCCTGGGCCGGCATAATCACAACAGGCTTCTTTGCTGATCGTATTATGTGCCGTTTTCGGAATAGCGAAAAAACACTGCAGGCAAAAGCCGAATTAACTGAACAGATGCTTGAACGCGCAGAACGTTTTTCCATGCTGGGGCAATTTGCCGCAGGCATAACGCATGAGATATGTCAGCCTCTTAACTCAATAAAAATTATTGCCGAGGGAGCGCTTCTTATGAATACCCGCAGCGGCCTTGCCTTGCCCGAGGCCTGTGAAGCCTTCAGGAAAATTTCTGCGCGAACCGAATCCATGGAAAAAATAATTACAAATATTCGAACCTTGCTGGCAGCCCAGCCGGAGCCTGATGCTGTCAGCGATTTAAACAAATGCGTTCAATTATTTACCGAATATTCTGAAAAGAACTTTAAAGAGAAGGGAGTAAATATCTATTTAATCCCCTGTTCCGAAAATATAGTTGTTTACGGCTCGGAAATTAAAATTTTCTGTCTGCTTCGTAATTTTACCGATAATTCCCTGCGGGCTGTAAAAAACTCAAATCTTAAAGCAATATATATCAAAACCGGAATAAAAAAAGACGGGCCTGATGCCGGGAAATCATTTTTGACAATTGAAGATACCGGCTGCGGTATTCCGGAATCCGAACTGGAATCGGTTTTTAATCCCCTGAGAAATATTGCCGGACGTACCGGATTGGGTCTTGGTCTTTTTATTGTACGTTCCATCTGCGATTCCATTCATGCCTCCATCAAAGCCGGAAACCGCACCAGGGGCGGCGCGATATTCACTGTGGTTTTTTCTTCACCCGGGAGCTTGTCATGAATGTACTTATTGCTGAAGACGATCAATACTGCAGGCAGGATCTTTCCGATGTGCTGCAGGTAATGGGACATAATGTCAAATCCGCAGCAAGCGGTATGGAGGCCTTAGGCCTGCTTAAAGCCGGATTATTTGATATTCTGCTTTCTGATGTAGATATGCCTGAGCTCAGCGGTCTGGAACTGGTTAAAATAATAAAAGCGCTTGCCCTGCCGGTGCGGATAATTCTTGTTTCCGGCAAAGCTGATATTATCGCTTCCATGAATGCCCTGGGCAAAGGCGCTTTTGATTTTATGGTAAAGCCGGTATCTGTACCGAATCTTGAAAAAATATTATCCGACGCTTCAGCCGGACTAAGCGGGCAGTCAGAAATTTTAGAACAGGGTCGCGTGGATATTGACAGGGTGTTCAGGCAGTCTGGCAATTCGGAATTTATTTTTTGTTCGGAAAAAATGCGCCAGGTACGGAAAAAAATTGAACGCCTGCGCGAGTATCCTGAGATTCCGGCTCTGCTCTGCGGCGCTTCGGGTACCGGCAAGGAGATCGCCGCTAAATTTATACACGGCGAGCATACATCGGACCGCCCTTTTATCGGAGTCAATATAGCCTCCCTGAATTCCGGCACGTTTGAAGCCGAGCTTTTTGGATATAAAGCCGGATCCTTTACCGGCGCGGATCCGGCAGGCAGCAGAGGTAAAATAAATGCGGCTTCCGGAGGTACGTTATTTCTGGATGAAATTTCGGAAATTCCTCTTGCCGCCCAGGCCAAACTACTTAGGGTAATCGAGGCCAGGGAATATTTTCCGGTAGGTTCGGATCATCCCTGTAAAACCTCCTGCCGTTTTCTTTTCAGTACCAACCGTGATCTGCCCGGATGCGTAAGCGCAGGAGCTTTCCGGCAGGATCTGTATTACCGGATCAGCCAGGTAATAATCGAGCTTCCTCCTGTCAGCGAAAGACGCGAGGATTTAATTCCCCTGGCTGCAAGTTTTATATTAAAACTGAATAATACTCTGAGACGGGATGTGAAATATATTTCCGGCGAAGCACGCGAGCTGCTGGAATCTCACACCTGGACGGGAAATATCAGGGAACTGAAAAATGTTATAACCGAGGCGATGCTGTTTTCAGAGGGGCAAACTTTACTGGAACATCACCTGATGCCTTTTCTGCTGCGCTGCACTCTGCCTCAAAACGAAAATAACAATTCCCTGCTTGTGCCCGGATTTAATCTGGAAATACATAATCAGAAACTGGTAGATGAAGCCCTTGGTAAATGCTCCGGCAACAAGAGCGAAGCAGCCAAAATGCTTGGTATTACCAGAAGAAAATTATACAGCCGCTTCAGGGTTATATAAATGCAAGGCAATACTATATAAAAAATACCTTGTTTTTTCGAGAGAGATACTGATTTTGAAAAGGGTGCAAATTTATTTCTTGGGTAAAGAAAACAATAAACCCCGCCCCTGTGTACTAAATTTTAGCGGACAGATGAGTGGAAACCGTCATAGCCGCTAAAATTTAGTAAACAGGGGCGG
>DNNS01000753.1 GCA_003497555.1 Spirochaetia bacterium | reverse complement strand
AAGCTCTTTCTTATTTAGTAGATAATGGGCACAGAAATATCGGCCTGATTGCAGGCAGTAACATACATCATGCAGATAGAGTAGCCGGCTATGAAATGGCCTTGCGCGCTTTTTCCATCCCTTACCGTCCGGAATATGTAATACGTTTAGACAGGGGGTTTCCTGAAGACGGTTACCAGGCTATGCGCGCATTAATACAGCAAGCTCCGGAAATAACTGCGGTTTTTGCAGATACCGATATTAAAGCCGGCGGTGCAATCAATGCAGTAACCGATGCAGGTTTTACTGTACCGGGTGATTTTTCAATTCTGGGTTATGATGATTATCCCGGTTCGGCTGAGTTTAATCCTCCGTTAACAACTTTACGCATACCTTATTACGAAATCGGTCAGCAGGCAGTAAAACTTCTTAATGAACGGATCAGACATGGCGGAATGGATGTCAAAGGAGTAGTGCTTGACACTGTTTTTATCAGACGCGACTCATGCGGACCGGCGGTGCTGAGAAAAAAAAGAAAATAACAAACTGCCGCCAGCAGAACTGGTGGTTTTCTTTGGGGCGATAAAGAAGGTTATTATGGAAAAAAAAATTTTTCGATTGGTTTCAAAAAAATTATTCATCTGCCGGTTATTAATACTCTTGCTGGCATTCAAAACACAACAGCTTGCAGGCCAGAACAAAGAAGAGCAGTCTATTCTGCTGCAAAACTGGGAAGAACTTAAAAAACGCAGTCTGCGTTTAACTCCCGTGCCCAAGCGGATAAAATTTGAGGAGCCTGTTACCTTATCGGGTAGCGGAGCAAAACAGTTTGTTATTGTGCTGGATAAAGAGAGCGAACGCGGTAATATTGCCTCTGCAGAAATAACTTCACGTATTTTGGAACTTGGCATTACTCAGAATATTCCCGTTGTTAATTCTGTACAAAACGGCGTCTATAATATAATCATTGAAAATAATTTTCCCAATTCCTTTGATCAGCAGCTAATGCTGCCTGAAATGAAAGTAAGCGATCAATGTTATCGTCTCACGCCCCGGTCTGATGGTATTGTTCTTTCCGGAAAAGGTGAAATGGGAATGCTTTATGCTGCCGTGACCCTGCGCTGGCTGATAGAACGTTCCGGAGATAAGATACTATTACATTCAGCCAAAGCGCTTGACTGGCCTGATTTTTCAAGACGCTCTGTTTCAGAACTGGGACCGTATAATTTTCCGCAATACTATAGCGGCTATCCGCGCGATCCGCAAAAAGGCCTGGAATATATCAAGCCTGTACTGGATTATATTTTCAGATTAAAAGCCACAGATGTATTCAGATTAACAATATCATCTTATCGAAAATTTTCTCCTTTTACCGATCAAGCAAGAGTTGAAGCAAACGATCTGCTTTTAGCCAAAGCTGTAAGCGATTATGCCAGTAAACGCGGTGTTGGTAATTTTGAAACTACAGCTGTTAGCCTGGGAGAGGAATGGAGCGACAAAGACAATCCGGAAGTGCAGAATATGCTGCATTATAAAACTCATAAACAATATTTTTCCTGGGCTCGTCATGATCTGCATCAAAAAAAATCCGATCAAATAGCTAATTTTTGCGAAAAATCAGGTACAAGCGCTATGTTTATGCATGCTCTTGATGGCGGCGGGCTGGCAAATCCGGAATTATGGTCGGATCGCGATGAGTTAACCAAACAAAAATACGGCAATGATCGGGCGGATGCGGATATGTTTAATATCTATTATCAGGCTTTCCTTAAAAAAAATGTTCAAACCTGGTTAGTTTGCTATCCTTATAACGGTGCATATCTAGATGTTGATTTCGGTCTCAAATCGCTTGGTATGTCAGATACCCCCGAACAGCGTAAAATAGTACAGAAATACATCGATGATATGAAAAACTGGAGCGCGGGCGTTAACAAGAAAGTTCCGCTGGATTTGGCCATGTGCGTACGCGAGAGCGATCGCGCGACCTTGTTTAATTTATACAACCTATATCCCGGGCGGCCTATGTTTATCTATTACGAAGTTTATCACCCTAACAGGAATATCGGAGAACTGCTGCCCAACGAGATAGCCGCTTTCTGGAGCAGTTATGATTCTGGTCGCGCACAAAAAGATATTCTCTGGTGTAATTATGGGGCACATGGAAATAATCCCTTAACCCTGGCTACTTTCGGCGCTCAAATGGAATATGCCTGGAATACCAGTTTTCCCGGCGCGGCAGATCTTAAGCGGCAAGATGATCCGCTAAATTTTAATATNNTGCCCAGCAAATTATGGCTGAAAGAACGGCTGTAGCTTTATGGGGGCATGATGCCGGTCAATTAATGAAAGAAGTATATGCCTGGGGACTAAGTTATGCAGCAGCTTGCGCTCCGCGTGCGACTATGGCAGGTATGAAAAATAATTTCAAACGTTATAAAGAACTCGGGGAAATGATGTCTATAGCGGCAAATAAAGCTTGCGCTGCGCTGGATCAATTATGGAGCAGACATAACCTTGAAAAAACTGCGGGCCGGCAAATTATTGACAAATTTTCCTACCCTTATTTTATTGAAACCCGGCGCATGGTAAAGGCCGCCAGGGTCTACGCAGCTGTACACTTTCGCCTGGAAAGCGCGAACGAATTTATTATCAACGGAGATATAGATCGGGCCGGCAGTGAAATCGCCGGCGCACGCAATGATCTCAAGCGCTATGCGCAGGAATATGCGGCCTCGATCGCAGAAATGAAAAATGAAGGCGGTGTCTTTGATCATAGTCTTTTTGTGGCGTATATAAAAAGATTTCCGGGCGCGAAAGTTATGGATCCAAATTTCAGCGAGTTGGAAAAAAAAATCGCAGATTTGGATGCCGGAAAACTTGCGCTTTTTCAGGAGTACAATGTTCCGCAGTGGTTTAAGGATGAAATGAGTAATATAACTCTGACAGCGGTAAAAACAAGCAGCATCATCCTCGATGGCTTTCTTTCCGAATCCGCCTGGGCTCAAGCTCAGCCGGTAGAACGATTTGTAGCCTGGAAAGTCTTAAAGCATATTGATACTCCGGCCGCCGCTTATTTTACTTATGATGAAAACAACCTTTATCTGGGTTTCCGTGCCGAACAGAAGTATATTGCCAGTATTGCGGAACCAAAGCGCAGCCTGAAAGAGTACCCATCTACCGAAAGTATTGAAGTTTTTATTGTGCCCGATGCGGACAAGCCTGCAATTTTTTATCAGATAGTTGTCGATACAGCAGCGAACATTTTTACAATTAAAAACGGCGAGAAAGCGGAAATCGGCTGGGATGGCAAGATGCGCGCTGCCGTTAAAAAAGACAAGTCAGGATGGAGTCTGGAGCTCGCCATGCCTTTTGCTTCATTCGGAAAAAAACCGGATGCAAACTGGAAAGCTATAGTAGCCTACAATCATATTTCCGACCCGGCTAAAAAACAGATGGATAATTATTCCTGCGTTTTCTTTGACGGTAAGCTGTATAAAACAGTTGAGCTTTATTCCTCGCTCAGCTTCTCCGCTTCAACCGGTACATTTAAAGCCGCAGCGCCTGAATTATTTGTCAGTAAAACCGGCATGGTTGAGAAAACCCATGAAAGAGGCGCCGGCAGTCTGGTCAGTTACCTGCCCCGGCTGGAAACGAGCCGTCCGCTTTACGATGTTGTTATAAACGCACGTTTTCTGGATTCTTCAAAAAAACAGGTTTTCATGGAGAAAATATATTCCGCAAGTTATTTGCCTCTGCTTTGGACATTATCAGCGCCTGTGCAAACGCAGCTTGAAACCGCACACGATGCTTTGATCCTGGAACTTGACGCGCAATATAAAACCATTGACGGCAAAGCAAATAGGGTAACCATCGGCGCCATGCTCGGAGATACAGGCAAGTTTTTAAAAGAAGAAGATATTTACGCTCCGGGAGACAAAGCCGGATTTTTCGGTATCGCGAACCCCTTTTGGTTTGAATCCTTGGCAGGCGGAGAACCTCTTATTTCTTTCGAAAAAGGCACTATCGAGTTTTGGCTGAAAGTTGACGGGGATATTACCCCGCCGGCCGAACAATACGGCAGCAATAAATACCGATCCTTTCTGTATTGGGGAAAATTCCAGGCGAAGTATCCGGCCGGCAATAATGTTCATTGTATGACTATTTACCAGGATAAAAAGTACGCCAATATATATTTTGCAATCTGCAATGAAAATTACGATAAACGAATCACTTATATACAAGGCGTAGAGGGCTGGAAAAAAAATACATGGCTGCATCTTGCCTTTGTCTGGAATTTAAATCAGGACGGAAAAGCCATCATGGAAATATACGTTAACGGTAAATTATCCAGTGTTCCGGTAAAAGATAAAAAAGGAGAAAATGATTCGGCTTTTCTGATCAAACCGGCAACTTACGGTGTGCAGGCCGGATCTTTTCCTTCCGGTGAAATGCCTGCCAGTGCCGTAATACAGAATCTGTGCATCAGCCGGGAAATGACATACCGCAAGGACTTCACGCCCCAGATATCAGTTTCTGAACCTGAAAATGGCGTATGGTTTTCAGGCAACAAAACATTAGAAGGAAAATTTAAAATAAACGGCAAGAAGGGTACTATTTTGGCCAAGGCCGGCTCTTTGATAAAAAAATAATAGCTGGAGAAAAAATGAAATTCAACATGCAAAATCGGGCAATTTTGCGAAACAGCAAACAGCAAACCGTAAAGCTGACAGTCTTTGAGCGCAGGAATGATAACTTGCGTTTGTTTTCCTTTACTCTACCCGCTAAAGAAGCCGGCAGAATAAATATTCAAAGAATTGAACTTTTTTCCAGTGAGGAACTTCAAAGTCCGCTGGATCTTTTTCGTCAGGGATGGTATATGCCTTCTGACTCCTCCGGTTTTTACCGGCTGCAAAAAAAACAGACAGTGCCGAATACAAACTGGCGGCTGCCGTATCTGGATAATTTTGAATTTCTCAGTCATTCCATGATAGTTTTGCGTCAAAAAAATATCTGCACACTGCTTGGTTTTACATCTTTTGCCGAATTCCACGGTTTTTTTCTGGTTTCCTCAAAAACATTAAAACTTACAGCCTGGATAGACACGGAAAACATCAAAATCAATCACGAGGACCGTTTTTTAACAGAAGTCGCGGTAATTCAGGATAAAGATTTTAATCAATGTCTTTATAAATACGCGGATTTTATTGGTAAAAAACATAATTCTATTTGTCCATCCAAAACTCTGACCGGCTGGTGCGATTGGCAATATTACCGCGAAGATATAAATGAATCGGAAGTACTGAAAAACGCGTATGCCATGAACAAACTGAAAAAGCGGGGTTTCCCCCTGGAATACATAATGATAGACGGAGGCTGGTGTAATTATGCCAGCGAATGGCTAAAGCCCTGCAAAAAATTTCCCTCCGGAATGAAAAAATTTTGTCAAAAAATAAAAAAACTGGGGTTTCAACCCGGGTTGTGGTTTGCGCCTTATCTTACCAATGAAAAAACGGAAGTTGTCAAAAAACACCCTGACTGGTTTGTACTTGATGAAAAAAGCGGTAAGCCGCTTCGGCGGCCAGGCTCTAATGTAGGGCCCTGTTATATTTTTGATTTTAGTGTTCCGGAAGCCCTGGACTGGTTACGCAATATTATTCATGTTTTTGTCAGTGATTGGGGAATAAAATATATCAAACTTGACGGGCCCAACCCCGGCCATTACCGCGGCGCTAAACTTCATAATCCAGACTGGACTACGATCAAGTTGATGCATAGCGCCATGAAAGTTATACGCGAAGAGTGCGGACGAAATGTAATTGTTGAGGGCGAAGGAATATACGGACCATCTATAGGACTGGTGGAACTTCAGCGTACAACCCAGGATGCCCAGCCTTACTGGTATAATCCATCAAGCGGTGCGCCTATGGCCAAAGAAAATTATAAAAATGATCTGCTTTCTTCTTTTATGCATCAGAAACTCTGGCATGTGCATCGTGAAAATATCATGCTCAGGGATTTTCCTTCCCCGCACAGTTTTCGCGCTGCCGAAAACGCACAGCTTACCGAACAATTACTGCCCGAAAACGAACTTCATCTGCAGATTTCCGCCTGTTCTTTAGCCGGCGGAGCCATGCTGCTTACTGATCCTGTATATAAACTGCTGCGCAATGAAAAACTGATAGAACTAACAGGAAAATTTCTTCCGCATTATGAAGCGCGAACCGGAGCAAGGCCTGTTGATATTTTTAACGCGCCCTTACAGCCGTCTGTTTATTATTTGCCGGTAGAAACCGAATGGGAAAATTATTTTCTGCTTGGTGTTTTTAATTGGGATGACAAATACCGGGATTTTACCGTACCGCTCTCGTTTTTACCCGGAGGGGAAAAATGGCTGGCAGCGGAATTCTGGTCATTTTGTTTTTACGGAAACCTTGAAAAACAGCTTAAAGCCCGTGATCTTCCGCCGCATTCCTGCCGGATTTTCAGTCTACGTCCTGACCGGGGAATACCTGTTGTAATCGGCAGCAGCATGCATATTACGCAAGGCGCTGTGGAGTTTATAAATCTGCAGGCAAACGAGTCAGAATTGCGTTTTGTTGTCCGGCATTGTTATCAGCGCGAACAGAAAATCATGGTATATTTGCCGGATGGATTTAACTTAAAAAGAATCAGCAGTACAGCAATAAATTATCTGCCGGACTGCAGAAAAAAAAATCTGCTGATTATTTATTTTAACGGAAAAAAGCAGACTGATTTTATTCTGGAATGGAAAAAAATTTAATGTATATACCACAAAGCAATGATATNNGTATACCCGAAAGCGCGATTTTATCACCTTTGCCGGTGGCCAAAATGACAAAATCGTTGCTTGTTGGGATTACAGCCCTTAAAAAGTCCCAGTTTTTTGCAGAGATTTCTATCTGCCGGATTATCAAAATTTAAATCAGCACAACTTAAATAAAAATACTTGACAATTAACATATAATTTAATATAATTAATGCAAAGAAATGAAACGTAATATCTCAATCCGTACTGAAAAAAATAATTTTATCTGCAACGGAGGTTAATATGCAGCTGTCAAAATTTTTTATTTTATTTATTCTTATAGCTTTAAAACTTTTTTCTGCCGATTTGCCAGTGCCGTTACTGTATTTTAGTTTCAACGGAACTCTGGCGCCGGAAAATAAACCGGAGCAAAAATGTGAAAAATCAGGAGAAATAAGTTTTATTGAAGGATATAAGGGACAGGCGGTATATATAAAAAATCCCAAATCAGCTCTGCGTTACCCGGATATGACTTTACCCGGGGAAAAGGGAACTGTTATGTTTTGGTTCAAGCCTGACTGGAAGGAAAAAGCGCCGGTCGGGGGAGTCTGGTTTTATACTGCACGCAACAAAGCATGGAAAACGTACATGGATATTTATCGCGCCGATTGGGAAGGGCGATCATTTTTCCAGGTCCGAATGTACGATAATACCTGGCAGCGCAAGGCAGACAAGCAGATTGACGATATCAAGGAATCCGGAAAATGGTATCACCTGGCCCTGGTCTGGGATTCTTCATCTTCAATTGTTGTTTATTTAAACGGCGAACCCAAAACCAGGACAGAAACATCCTGGTCTGTGCCGGATGATACGTTTAGTCTGCTTCATATTGAAATTACCAAGGGCGAAATCGGCGTTGCGCTTGATGAATACAAAATATTCGATCAGGCTCTGCCGGCCAATCTGATCCAGGCGATTTTCACAGAACCCGGAACCAGGTAAACCGGCCAGGAAGATTTCTTCAGCAAGACTGAAAAAATCTGCGTTAAAATATTTTTTTTTAAATTTGGCATTTGTTTATTTTAACACCTCCATGCATTTCAAATATATTTTTCTATAAAATATCTGCAAAGTTTTTTATAATATTTACAAAGAAAATATAAAAAATATTATCATATAATAGGTATGCAGAATATTACTTTTCCCGGAGGGCATACATGAACATTATTAAAAGCATCCGCTTTATATTTTTATTTATACTCACATTTTCTGTAATTATTTATCCGGAAGAAATAAAACATACTAAATATACCGGAATACCGTTTGCTGCGAAAAAATGGTCTAAATGGATACATATACAATTTCTTGGGAATGATCTGGAAAAACAGAAAAAGGTTGCTGAAAAGGCAGCCGCTCTTGGTTACGATACTGTTGTCCTGATGTTTTTCGGCAGAGTAAGCCTTGACTGCGGAGTTGGCGACGGAGTTTTTAGTAAACAAGACACGCAAAAATTGATAAATTATATTACCCGGGATCTGAAAATGACAGTTATTCCGGAAATTAAACTTCTTGCAAAATCCGAAAGAACTTACGGGAAAAATTTTGTTAAAAACAATCCTGATTTTTTTATAAAAGGCAAGTATAACGAGTCATCAATAATTGATCCATTTTTTAAAATAAATGGAAAAACCCTGTATGATCTCTATATAATAGGGCTTATTGATGAGCTTATTGATCTATTTAAAGGGCCGGCTATATTTATTCTCGGTTATGACGAATACGACAGTACAGCTATAAGCCAGGTTGCTGAAAAAAATAATTTAAGCACACAAGAACTTTGGGCCGGAACTCTGAACAAAGTGTCAAAATACCTTATAGATAAAAACATATCGCCAATGATTTGGGGTGATATGCTGCTCTCCAAAAGACTGGCTGATGATGATAATCCTGTTGGTTATCCCGCAGACGAGGGCTTTAATTATTATGAGCCCCTGAATTCACGTTATCCGTCCGATAGCCCTATTGATACTCTTGATTTTGTCAGGGAAATAAAATACCGGGAAAAAATGATCATCGGTGACTGGCATTATAACGGTGGAGATAATAAAAACCGGTATCCATCCATTGATTATTTCAAATGGCTTGGTTTTGGCGGTATTTTAGGCGCTACCTGGGGCGATATGAAAAACACCAAAAATTTTTCTGCTTACGCGAAAAATAACAACTGCATGGGGATGATCTGCACGCTTTTTCATTATATTTCCCAGCCGGAATTACAGCATCTTCTATTCCCCACGCTGGAAAATAATATTTTACTTATGAACAATCCGGAAATTCAGATACCTGCGCCATCATCTGTAATTATAACTAAAGATGATAATAAAATTTCCTGTGTACGCCCTGGCGATAAAATTAAAATAGCCTTTAAAGACTCGGATAAAGAGAGAGATTTGGAGATTTTTAAATATGGTGATCGGCGAAATATGATAATTTCAATTACCAATCAGGATACATTTTTTGCTTGGCAGATTCCCGCCGGCATTGAAGGTTTTATCGATATAATTGGCAGAGCAAAAAACAAAACCGGCTTTAAAACTTCATACTACCTTGAAACCGCCCTTTTGATATCGGATAAAACCTACATACGCAGAAAGAGC
>DNNS01000483.1:4729-7691 GCA_003497555.1 Spirochaetia bacterium | reverse complement strand
TTCTGAATTTTGACCGTCTGCACCGGAAGCAATATTCAGATATTTGCAGGAAAATAAAAAAGGCGAGCTGATAAGGTTCCAGCCGGAAAAAAGCTTTATGCCGATTGCGGTAAACTGTCCGGCTGCTGTGCCGCTGATGGAAAGATTTCCGCTGTTTGCCGGATTAAGCCAGAAACCTCTGCCGGCTGAAAGAACACCGGAAGCCGAATAATTCTGATTTTGCGCATCCCAGATAAAAACAGCGTTCCCGGAAACTTCAGGGAATAATGAAGTAATTTCGCCCGCAGAAGGAGCAAGCGGCACTNNTGGTATTGGATAAGGTCTGAGCGGTAAAGTTAAAGACCAGGGAGTTGGTTATACTGACAGCAATGGCATTTGAACTGAAATAATAAAATGTAATATTGGAACTGATTGATAAATTTGTAGATGGGGAGGAAAAACGCGCATAAGGCCCGGAAATTCCCGCATCTGAAAGATAACCATAATCGGCAGAAACAGCAAGAGTGAGCGTGAAAGCGGTATTGGTTGTGCATGATTGTACCGAAGGAGTAATAACCGGATAAAAATATCCCCAGTTACTTTCAGCAACATCTGCGCCGTGATTGGAATGACCCGGAGTATTCAGAATGGTAATTCCGGAAAGAGCGGTAATTGCCCCGTTATTATTCCGGTATAAATACCCAAGCGTTTCCGCCATAAAAAAATTGCCTTTGATTATATGATTGGAAAGGTTACTGGTTTCAATAATTCCATACTGCGAAGAATTGTTGGTTCCTCCCAGGGTGTTGTTGATTATTGACGCGTTAGTAATGGTACCGCCGGTAATAATCGGCGCTTCCTGGGCGCTGGGTGAGGAATTATTGGTGATTGTGCAATATTGAATAACTACATTTGATCCGCCGTAAATATAAGCCCCGCCCCCGGCAGATGTGGCATAATTATTAACAACCAGGGCATTGGACAGAGTATGGCTATGATAACTTAGTCCTACCAGGTAAAAATAAATACCGGCACCCTGGGAAGCCCGGTTATTGCTGATAATTCCCGTAATAATTGTTCCGTTGCAATAGCCGATTTGAATACCTCCGCCCTGACTGCCATAATTGCTGAAAATAACGGCATTAATGGTATTGGTGGTTCCGTAAACAAGTATACCGCCCGCATCATTGCCGTAATTTGAGCAAATAATGCCGTGGATATAATTTCTTGTTCCGGCAGCATATAAACCGGCAGCTTTCCAGGTAGAAGAATATTTATAGGTATTTCTGGATACAACTATATTGGTAATGATATTGTATGTACCGCCAATGGTAGCGCCGCCGCGCTGCCCGCCTTCGTTTTCATGACAATTTACATTTTCAAGCCAGTTGTAGGAGCCGGATACCGAGATTCCTCCGGTGCCGGAATTTCCGGTATTGGTGGTTTTATTGTAAGAAAATGTACAGTTTTTCACCAGGTTTCCGTTTCCAAGAAGATCCATGCCGATAGCAGATGCATATACATGCTGAAAATTCCATCCGGATGTCACATTTAGAATTTTGTTGGATTGAGATGAAATTTTTATGCCGGTTACCGAATTATTGGAAACAATACAATTACTGAGGATGGTATTTGAACCGGAAGAATCAAGAGTAACTGCCGCAAGAGTGGTGGAGGAATTGGTATCTCCCGAAAAAAGAAAACCGTCAATCCGGCAGTTTTGTCCTGTTACCTGCATTGTATAATTCATGGCGCCGTCACTGTTTAAAACCGAGTAGCCGGTTTGTGAGGCAAAGGTTACATCGTATCCGCCCTTGATAACAAGATTTGTTTTATTGATTAATACTCCATAAGTTCCGTTATTGGTAAGGCCGGTGTTGGTTTTGTAGATACCTTCAGCCACTAAAACAGTATCTGACGGACTTGCGCAATCAATAGCATTTTGCAGTGTAAGTTTGGCATTACCGGAAGATAAACCGTCAAGTGTATCTGATCCTGCAGGTTTTACATAGTAAGTAGCGCTGAAAAGAGCGGAAAACATCAGTAAAAACCATATAAGTACACTTTGCATAATGCCTCCTGAAGGATCTGTTAATTATAGTAAATTTTTTGGGATATTTCCAGTGGTTTTAAAATAGTTTATATATAGCATGGCGCAGGCCCTGGAATCGGAAAGTGCGTCATGATGATTGAGTTTGATATTATATTGCCTGCACAGGCTTTTCAGATTACTTCCGTACATCCGGTAAGTGCATTCTCTTTTGAATTCCGGTACAGGAATATTATATAATGTAAGAGCTTGGCTGAGGCAAGAGTAATCAAAGGGCATATTGTGCGCTACTACAGTCTGCCCTTTGATATATGGCGCAATTTCCGGCCAGATCTCGCAGAATAAAGGGCTTGATTCTGTATTTTGCGGCCCGATTCCGTGAATACTGCCGGTAAAATACGGATCATAATAATTAGACGGCGGTTTAACCATAAGACTTATTTCTTTGACAATTTCGCTGTTTTCTACCCTGATCAGCCCCACCTGGCAAATACTTGCCCGATTGGAACAGGCGGTTTCAAAATCAATGGCAGTAAAAAAAAGCATATTCAGAATTGCC
This sequence comes from Spirochaetia bacterium, assembly GCA_003497555.1. Classification (GTDB taxonomy): domain Bacteria; phylum Spirochaetota; class UBA12135; order UBA12135; family UBA12135; genus UBA12135. The sequence goes on along the minus strand of DNNS01000483.1, from coordinate 5,103 downwards.
CGGTTGATAATAATACCAGTGTGCAGGCGCAAAGAACTTCTATTCCTGCAGATCGCAGTTGTTCGGCTAAAACCGTATTTTCTGCGCCCGGATTAAATATAACGCGTTTGGGTTTTATTTTCAATATGTCCGCTGCCATATCAGCGGAAGTTACGGCATTAACATACATGGTGATTGTATCAATTTTTTCTTTTATTTCAGAAAGCGATGCATAGACTTTATTGCCTTCGATTTCTTTAATTACAGGATGCACCGGGAAAACATTATATCCCTTTTCAAGCAGCATTTTTACTGCTTTACAGGAATAACGATCCGGTTTATTACTTGCTCCGGTTACTGCTACACTTTGCATGACAACTCCCTGGAAAATTTAT
>DNNS01000483.1:3020-4688 GCA_003497555.1 Spirochaetia bacterium | reverse complement strand
GGGTGTCCCTCCGGACATGACGATTCCCTGAAAAATTTATTTGTAAGGGTAAAACCACTGGAAATAAAAATATTCAGGTATTATTTTTTTTCAAATATATGATATCATGAAGTAAAAAAGGATTCATGGTGCTTAATCGGATGCTTGATTTGAAAACAGATATTTATAAAGCTTATTTACATTATATTGACAGTTTTGCCGAATCTACAGGGCTTCACCCCCTGCTGGTTCTGAAAAAGGAACATTCCCTGCGTGTAGCTCAGGAAGCAGCCCTGCTGGCCGGGCTTGAGGGTTTTACTAGCGAAGAAACGGTACTTGCAGAGATCTGCGGCCTGCTGCATGATGCCGGACGTTTTTTCCAGTTTACCCGCTATCATACTTTTCATGATGCCGTTTCCATCAATCACGGAGAAAAAAGCGCTGAAATTCTGGAACAATCCGGACTGCTTAATAATTTTTCTGTTGAACAAAAAAAAATAATTGTTGCTTCCGCCCGTTATCATAATATCAGATTTCTTCCGGTTGACTGTACAGCGCTCCGGTTTGTAAAAACCGTACGCGACAGCGACAAACTTGATATTTTTTTTACCATCAGCCAGGCTATCAACCATAAAGTTTATAAAAATTATCAGGAAATTTTCTGGAATTTTCCTCCGGAAAAACCCGCCAACCCGGAATTGATCAGGGAACTTGAAGAAAAAACTCCCTGTGATATGAAAAAAGTTCAGTCGCGCACTGATTTTCTGCTGCTCATGTATTCCTGGGTATATGATTTTCATTTTCGTTCCTCACTGGAACAATTAATCAAACGGGGGCAGCTTGAATTGATTAAGGCGGCAATGATAACAGACCCTGCGCTGGAAAAAGCAATGGAAAATGTACAGAAATTTATTAATGAGCAGCAGATTACAAAAACTGTTGCTGCGAATGTGCAAATGCGGTTAAATAATCGACTGCAGCAGACGGATTAAAGATTTCGGCGGCCTGAAAATAAAATATTTTTTACAGGCTTTATTGAAAAACAACACATTAAAGAACATAATTATAATCAGATGAACAGCCGTGAGCAGTAAAATAATACGTATAAATCTGCCCGGAACCGGAAAATAATCGGCCAACAACAGTTCAATAAAAACTCCGGCAATTATCAGCAGCAGAGAGAAGCCGTGCATAACACAGCTTAAATAAAAACTGTGCAGATCATTTTTTGCCGGCGAGGGAGCGCTGTCTAAAAACAGGCCGAATAACGGTAAAAAATAAAAGCAGGGATTTTGACGGGTAAATTCGGATATTAACAGGCGCCGCCGGTGAAATTCTATAGTGGTTTTTTTAAAAAATTCGGAGAGGGCGGGATTTGAACCCGCGGTAGAGCTTATAACCCTACGACAGTTTAGCAAACTGTTCCCTTCGGCCTCTCGGGCACCTCTCCTCTTTTTTATGTATGGCATGTTAAAATAATCTGTATGCGGAGAGACTGGGATTCGAACCCAGGGTCCTTTAGGGACAACGGTTTTCAAGACCGCCACTTTAAACCGCTCAGTCATCTCTCCGAAGGTTATTTTATACTGGCTGATTTGATATGTCAAATCTTGCAAAAGGTGTGAATTTATTTCTTGGGTAAACAAAACAGTAAAGTATATTTTTAATAAAATTCATAGAAATAAATTC
>DNNS01000483.1:0-2954 GCA_003497555.1 Spirochaetia bacterium | reverse complement strand
CGTACCCAAGAAAAAAAATCGGCGCCCTCTTGCAAATGCCCGGGTTCCGTTGTTAATAATTTTTAAAATCTTACTTATTTACATCAGTAAATTCTTCAAGCAGGGCGGAAAAAGCCGCTGTATAAGCTTCTTTTCCGGGGCCGCCATGAGCAGCTGACGGCATAATAATCAGTTCTTTTTTTCCTTTAAGCATATTATACGCGCCGATTACAGCGCTTGGCGGAGAAGTAGTGTCTATCAGTCCGACAGACACTATAGCCCGGCATTTTATAAGTTCGGCAAAATAGGCTCCGCTGAAATAGTTTCCGGTAAAAAGAACTTTTTCAAAAATATCCCGGGGTGCATTTGACCATCCGGGCCAGCCCCCGCTTTTTTCAGATTGCATTGCTGAAAAATCCGAACCTGCCGGTACATTAACGGAAAGGGCTGTTACAGCCGGGTGAAGGGCTGCGGCGGCAAAAGATTGTACTCCTCCCTGGCTGGTGCCGGTAACTATCAGGATTTTTTTGTTCCAGTCATTTCTTTTACTGATATAATCCGCAGCTCTGTATGCCCCCAGCAGCATGCGCAGAAAATAACTATTTTCCCTGTCCTCCCATCCCTGTTTTACATAATCTTTTAATTCGTTTTTTGCCTGCATTATATAAAATTCCGGGGGCTGATCACAGGGAAGGTTGTGCGCCATGATATTAAAAGCCAAATAGCCTTTGGCGGCAAAATTGATCACCGTTTCTTTTTTTAGCGGATAAACTCCGGCATATTGATATTGAATAATAGCAGGAAGATTATTCGCGCCTGCAGGTTTGGCAAGCTGCCCATAGATTTTTGTTCCCCGTATATTATCAAGAGTAATTTTAAAATATTCAATGCCGTTTTCTTCCGTCGGTTTTTGGTCCTGTATGTTTATTGCAATAGCGTTAAGTTCCTGAATTTTTTTCTGCCAGAAAGCATTAAAATCAGCAGGCGCAGGCAGGGAAGGCTTAATTTTTTCCGGAGCAAAAACCGCACCTCCCAGTATATTGGTTTCGCTGCCGCCGGATATGCGGAAAGTTAATTTTATCAGCAGCCAGCCGGGTTCATCAAGGGCTCCCCCTGCCTGAGCTTCCCCGTTTCTTAATTCGCCCTTTCCTTCCGAACACTGCCTGTTTCCATCCTGAATCAGTTTCCAGGAAAAGGAATTTTCAAATGCACCTGCAGTCTTAATATTCCAGACAGCAGTTTCTCCGGGCTGCCAGACTGCGCCAGGGCGTGAAGAAACAACAGAAATTTCCTGGGCAAAAACCGGCAGGATCAGTAATAAAAAAAATAATTTATTCATTGAACTCTCCGTTTGCCGGCGATGTTTTTAAGCACGAATACAGAAAAAGGAAAAAAATTATTGAGATGTCAGGCTGATAGTTTCAGTTTTTTTCCATGGTGATCTGTTCCCGGACATCATAACCGTACTTTACATCGATTTGCCTGGTAACCGGCTTATATCCCTCGCAGGTGATTCTGATCAGGTATTTGCCTTCTTCCAGGGTGTTTTTTCCGACTTTACAGTCTTTGGCAATAATTTGTCTGCCGACTTTTCTTTTTGCCGTAATGGCTGCGCTTCTTGGCTCTACCCAGATGCTTAAAAAACCGATTTTTTTAAAAACAAATTCTTTTTTGGCCGGTTCTGCGCTGTTTACCGTATTGGTTTCGGCAGCCTTGACTGCTTCTTCTTTTTCCCTGACTTCAAGTTCGGCAAGCGCTCCGAAATCTTCATCAGCTTCGGGTTTGGGGGTTGGAATTTTTTTTATTTCCCGGGCCTGGGATTTGGTTTTGGCTTCTGCAGGCAGGGATTTTTCAGCTGCTGCCGGGATTTTTTCTTCCGGGAGAGAAGCCGGTTCTTCAGCAGTCTGCTGTACAGGCTCGGAAGCCCGGATATTATTTTCGTTTTCTTTTATTTCTTTCCGGGTTTCTTTTAATTCCTTAAGGGTTTCGAGAGGTACTGCCTTAACCTCGGCCACCTTTGTAAATTCATCCGCTGTTTCGGCTGAAAGTTTTTCCGGTACGGTTTCAGAGATTTTTTCTTCTTTGACTTTTTCTATTATCTGCTGTCTGGCTTCTTCGGTAAATATGGCAACGGTTTCAGCATTAACCGCAGTTAAATTTTTTTCACTGCCGGCAGATTCACCGGCCGGAGTATTTTTTTTAATCTGTTCTTCCTGCCTGTCCGCTATCTGCGTAATAATATTATCAAGCTTTCTGCTTTCTTCTCTGGTAAAAGCTATTTCTTTATCAGCTTCCAGCATTACAGCCGAATCTTCAGCCAACGCGGAAACGGCTTGTACGACTGCTCCGGAATATTTTTGCCCGGAATCCGTATTGTCGATAACGGATATCTTTCTGCGCACCATGAGCTTGCCCCGCAGNNCGGCGATTTTATCGGCCTTTTCTCCGCTGGCATCAATACTGAACTCGGTACCGCGCACTCCTGCTATTACAGAAGGTGTCTGTATAGAAAAGGAATCGTCTTTATTAAGAATTTTATTTATTTTAATAATGGCTTTTCCCTGGGCAATATTTACTTTAGTATGTTCCTGTCCGGTTTTTTCATCTTTAAAAAGCTGATCGCATTTTATTCTGGATTTTTCCCTGATGCAGATTACAGCGCCGTCTCCGATTTGTATATTGCACTGGGAATCGCTGTGAGTGACAATAGTGCTCCCGGGCTGTAAAGCCAGCCCTGTTACCGCTTTGCGCAGGGATGCGCCAGGTTTGCTTTCATAGCTGACACTGCCCTGGCAGCCGGTAATCCGTGAAACATTGATGTCTTTGGGTTTTGGGACGCATTGGAACAGCAACAGGCACAAACCCGAAAAAAATAATTGTTTCATAGGCACCTCCTGAGCAGAGCCGGAAATTCAATAACTGTCTATTTATAATACTTAATTATACTACAATAAACCGAGATTATCAATTAAAAT
>DNNS01000158.1 GCA_003497555.1 Spirochaetia bacterium | reverse complement strand
AATTTAAAGGGTTTCTCGCAGAGTTCGCTCAAGCTCGCAGAGTAATGAATAAATTATTTAGGTTATTCTCTGCGGACTCTGTGCCCTCTGCGCGAAACATATATTCATCGTCTCGGGTGTTCCAAGTTGAACATGATGGCTCCTTCGTAAATAACTGCTTGAAGCCTCGTGTTTTTAATATCAACATGTTACTGCGGTCTACCGTTTTCATTTTCATAGTTTCAGGTGTCTCTCAGAAACATGACGACTCTTTCGTTTATGTAAAGGCGCTAAAATGCTGATCTCCTGCAAGAATGTTTACAAAAATTATCTGCTTGATAAAATCACCGTAACTGCCTTGAAAGACATTTCTTTTTCGCTGGAAAAAGGATCTTTTGCCGCCATTCTCGGGCCTTCCGGCAGCGGGAAATCTACTTTAATGAATGTTCTGGGCTGCCTGGATACGCCCTCCTCCGGCGAATACCTGCTGGATGGTATAGATACAGGCAGGCTTTCCAAAATAGAATTATCCGGAGTGCGTAATAAAAAAATAGGATTTGTTTTTCAAAGTTTTAATCTGCTTTCCCGCTATAATGTTTTTCATAATGTTGAACTTCCTTTAATGTATGCGGATTTAACCCAGGCACAGAGAAAAACAATGGTTCTGGAAGCAATCAAGCTGGTGGGTCTTGAAGACCGTCTTAAACACCGGCCGAATGAACTCTCCGGAGGCCAGCGTCAGCGCGTAGCTATTGCCCGCGCTTTGGTAAACAAACCGGAAGTTATCTTTGCCGATGAGCCCACCGGAAATCTGGACAGCCATACAGGGCGGGAGATAATGAAAATATTTGCACGGCTTAATGACGAGGGAAAGACAATTATACTTGTAACCCATGACCTTGAGTCGGCTAAAATTACCAGACAAAAGATTGTAATTCGGGACGGAATGATTTCCGAAAATACCGGAAACCGGCCATGAAGTTTTCCAGCAGGCTTTTTCTTCCGGTAATCACCGGCGTTAAGGAAATTTATTACCACAAGCTGCGCTCCTTTCTTACCATGCTGGGAATAATTTTAGGCGTAAGCTCTTTAATCTCCATGATCAGCATTATTAACGGGGCCAAACAAAATGCCGTAAAAATAATGAATGAACAGGGAGGGCTTAATAAAGTTACCGTCAAGTTTACGGATGACAACATGATTGAAAACACTGTGGGCGTATACAAATATGAAAAACTTTCAATTGAAGATGTTGATGAACTGGTAACGAAACATAGCGACATTATCAAGGCGGTCTCTCCTGAACTTTCCGTTCATGGCCATGCCAAACGGGGCAGCAAACAGGTATTTCTACGCGAAGTAACCGGCTGTCTGCCCTCTTATATTTTGGTAAATCAATATGATGTATCGGAAGGAAGAATGCTTTGCGCCCTGGATGATCTTTCCTGCGCCCGGGTCTGCGTAATTGGAAATATTATTAAAGAAGAGTTATTTGCAGAAAAAAATCCGCTCGGAGAAACTATTGAAATTTCCGGAATACCTTTTCGAATCATCGGGGTATTCAGCAACTATCAAATGAAAAATATTAATTTCGGTATTGATCAAAGGCAATTATCCGGACCGTCAATGCCGGGGAGCGGTGAAAATTCCAGACAAAAAAAATCAACTGCCGGAAACCGCTTCACGGCTTTTGCTAAAAATAAAATTCAAGTACCGCAATACGCGATTGACTTTTCGGCAAAAAAAGAAGAAGCGCGCGGCGCCGAGGCAGGCGGCGGACCGCCCGGAATGGCAAAAGGCGGCAGACCCTTTTTCATGAAGTATGCGGAAAATAACGCGCTTTGGCAGAAAAATTTGACAGTAGTAATTCCCTTTACTACGATGAGAATTCTCTTTAAGGACAATAAATATATTGACACGCTTAATATTCTTCTGCAAGAGACAATTAATCTGAATGCATCCATTGCCGAAATGAAAAATACCCTGAAAGCCAGAAGAATGGGAAATGAACTTTTTGAATTCACTACCCAGGCTGAAAAATTTGAGATGATGAATAAACAGCTCGAAATGTTTAATATTGTTCTGGGCGCCATTGCCGCCATATCGCTGGTAGTGGGAGGAATAGGGATTATGAATATCATTCTTGCTTCTATCAATGAACGCATCAGGGAAATCGGCGTAAGAAAAAGTGTCGGGGCAACGGATTTTGATATTTTTATCCAGTTTTTAATTGAAACCATGATTCTGTCTTTTATCGGCGGCGTATTCGGAGTGATGATTTCGGTTTTCACAGTACAGGCCATATCGATCTTTTCCGGTTTTTCCGCAGTAATCACTTCTTCATCGGTTTTTCTGGCTATGTCCTTTTCTATTATAACCGGCCTGGTGTTTGGAATATACCCATCCATCAAGGCGGCCGGATTAAATCCAATTGCGGCGCTCAGATATGAATAAAGTGAAAGTAAATATAAACATGATTTTCCCGGCATTGCTATTTTTCCGGCAGGCAGTTTTTTCCCTTTCTCTCTATGAGCTTCCTGCAATCGTATCCAACAAGTCTTTTGAGCTTAAAAAAAAACGCCTTACCCTGCAGAGTAAAAAAATTGATATTGATAATCAGGCGGCGGAATATCTGCCGGATCTCTATTTTAATTTTAACAGCAGTTTAGGCGCTGATATCGGAAAGGGAAAATTTAATAACGGGCATACCATGGGTATCAGTTCTTCTGTAGCGCTTTTTGACGGCGGCGACCGTATCCTTGAACATGCGGTGGAAAAGAAGGAATTCCAAAACCTTGAATTTGAATACAGCAGAACTTATCAGGAGGAGCTTTATAAAAATATTTCCTTGTTTCTTCAAGCCGCCAAACAGAAAAATATTTGCAGTATATCCGCAGCTAATATTCTGCCGGGAAAAATGCAGTATGAACAGACACTACTACAGAAAGAACAGGGGAAAGTTTCGGAAATGGAGGCGCTTAATGTAAAAGCCGAATATGACGAGGCAATATATCAATTAACAGCCGACAGCAACAATTTTGAATCATCATTACTACTACTGAAACACAACCTGGGCGCTAATAACATTGATATTAATACTGATGATATGCCGATATCATTTCAGCCGCTTGAATATATCAAACTGCTCGAGCTTTATGCAAACAGCAAAAAAAACGGATATGATGATTTACAGGGATATTATTACACGCTGGAAATTCAGAAATTAAACAAAATCAAGGCCGTAAAAGACCGCTTTATTCCGCGTACAGAAATTGATTTAAGCGCAGGCTGGCTGGATTACAATTACCTGGCAGAATGGAATAAAAATTACTTTGATTTGGCCTGTAATATTAAAGTTTCCTGGCCGCTTTTCGATAAAAATGAATTTGCTGATCAAATTAAAAAAAAAGGAATTGAAATGGAAAAGACACTGGCAGAACTGGAAGAAAAAAAACAGGAGAGAATTAATACGCTTCAGCAGTTTACCGCAAATTTTAACAATGAAATAAGACTGTTGGCGGGAGCACGCACCCGTCTGGTTAGCGCAGAATTATTTTACCGCATGGTCACCGAAAGCCGCAGGCTGGATGCGTCATCTTTGGCGGAATATTACCAGGCGGAAAAAAAATATCGAAACGCCCAAAAAGACTGTTCAGCGCTTGAATTTGAAATCATCCGGCTTATGGCAGAAATCGGCGCAGTTTTTTACGGTGATGCTTTTATATTATTTAAAAAGGAAAATAAACTTTAAAAAATATTTTATCAGGAGAACCAAATGAAAAAAAACTATTATTTAATTTGCCTTGTTCTGTTAGGTTTAAATTATGCCCAGATGCCGGGAGGATTCGGCGGNNGGAGGTGAAAGGCCTGACGGCCCTCCGGGCGAGCGCCGGGAAAATGCGCGCAAAACCGCTTCGTATATTTTATTTGATGTCACTATAGAAAAAATTAATTTGCGGGAAAGAAATATTATTGTAAAAGATAAAAATGATACAAGATACGAACTGTCTTTTGATCTTGATATCAAAATTGCTCCGCGTTATGAAAATGATCGGGATAAAACCGCCTTTGATATTGTTGATATCAGCGAGGGAGATGAAATAATTCTTTTTTGCGATGGTAAAAAGGCCGAGCAAATTCTCGTCCACACCAATTATTTTCAGGGAAATGTAGAAAGTATTGATTTGTCATCCGGTATAATAATTATAAGCAACGAAGACACCAGAAAAACCTTTTTGCTTGCCAGGCATGTGCAAGTAAAGAAAAAAGCAAAATTTTTATTTATTAGTTACCGGAAAAAAGCGTCTATCTTTAATATAGTGCCGGGACTCAAGGTTTCATTATTATTACACGGTCGGGCTGCAGCAAATATTATTTATTAACCTATACAAAAAATATTTTTTTCCTAAAGGCAGCGTTTATCCGAATATTGGCCTGGGCTTAGCTATATTTAAGATACCTTTTTGAAAAAGGGGGCTTTTCCCCCTAAAAGCAATGATGCTTTGCGGCATAACAAGCAACTGAAATATTTTTTAATGGAATAAAATAATTATTTTGACATGAGTTAGTAAGTGTTTCCTATTACAGAAATTAATGACGCAAGGAGTTTTTTTATGAAAACACGTATATCTATATTGAAACTGGTTTTTCTGCTGCTCTCCGGCAATCTGATTGCCGGAGAAATGATCAGTTATAACGAATATACGAACACAATTAAAACACAACTAACTTCTGTCAAGGTTAACCAAATAACACTGGAAAAGGTTTCAAATACAATAATACAAACCAGAGGAGCAGGCGATACATCTCTTTCTGCCGGGGCAGAAATGAATAATGGAAAGACGGAGGCTGATAGTAGCTCTTATATTACAGACTCGGCAGCCGGAACTTTATTTAGTTTGGGAGCTGCCAAAAAAATATTAGATACAGGCACCACCATATCAGCTGGTGTTTCATATCAGCATAACTTGATAAAAGCTCATTCTCTTAATAATAAACAAACTGCGTTCAATTATGCAGCTTCTGTACCCGCTGTCAAGTTAACAATTTCTCAATCTCTTTTAAAAAATGCCCTGGGAATAAATGATCGCGCAGCCGTGACAGATGCCAAACTTGCGTATTTAATACAGGAGATACAAAATGATCTTGATAATCAGAATAATCTGATTCCCTTCAGCGTATTATATTACCAATTAGCCGGGCAAATCAAGACAATTGAATATTTAAAAACAAGTCTTTCTAAAATTACCGTCAGCGAAAAGCAGACAAAGGAACAGCTGGAACATGGACTAATTGACAACGACGATTATCAGAGTACAAAAAATTTGTATTTTCAATATCAAAATTCCGTTTTTACCTTTGAACATGCGTATAATTCTCTCCGAACAAAACTCCAATATTATTTCCAGGCTGCTGAAATTAATCCGGACATGAACGAATGGAAATTATTTTTAAACCGTATATTAACAAATAATTTTGAATATATCAGTTTTGAAAATACTAAAACCGCCAAAATACTTGACCTTACGGAAAAAAGATTAAAAGCGGCAGTCAAAGCAGCGGCTAATTCCGCACTACCCGATCTTTCCCTTTACGGCAGTCTGCTATTAAGCGGAAGTTCGGATAGTTTTATTTCCTCATTCACCAATATTACTTCCAGTCCTCAATATGCCGCCGGAATTGCTCTAAATTTCCCGCTTGAAAATCGAACAGCTAAAAGCCTATTAAAAAATAAAGAACTGGAATTAAAATCCTATAATTTACAATTTGCCCAGACCAAACAAAATTATGAAATACAGCTTAAAAATCTGATCAGGGAAATAAGCGTTAAACGCAGCATTCTGCAAAACACGATTGAACGGCTTCAAGCGTTAAAATCAATGTATAAAACTCAATCAGAACGTCACGAGCAGGGAAGGATAAATCAAATCACGCTCAATGATACGCTGATAAAAATAGCAGCTGAAGAAATTAATTTAATAGATTGTGAATACAGCTTGATAGCATTGTCATTTGACTATGAAAAAATAACTTTTTAAAAAACAAGGGAGTCGTCATGTTCAACTTNNAAGACGGTATTTTCCAGGGAGTAGAACAATGAAACGAATCATTGAATATTTTGCAAAAAACCGAATGGCGGTTTTTATTATTGTTGTAATGATTATTTTATTCGGTATTGTACGATTATTTACTCTTAAACAGGAGGTGACTCCATCCGCTGAATTTAATCGCCTGATAATAAATGTAAGTTACCCGGGCGCCAGTCCTGTAGATATTGAAAATGATGTAATTTTGCCGCTTGAAGAAAAACTTAAGGCTATCACCGGTATTGATACCTATACGGCGACTATCGTTGAAAATACCGCAATGATGATGGTGGAACTGGAAGAGAGCTTATCGGATACGCGTACAGTTAAGGATGAAATTTTCCGCAAGATGAATAATACAGCAGGTCTTCCTTCCGATGCGGAAATTACTGTAATTGAAATGAATCCCAAATTGATGTCTGTTTATACCATTGGAATCAGGGTTAAAGAAAATAAAACTGCTACCACAAAGGAACTTTATAACTATGCAGAAGCGCTGCATGACGATTTACTGAAAAAAGTTAACGAAGTAGCTGAAATCAATATGAACGGATACCAGGATCCGGAAATTCATATTTATGTAAATCCGGAAAAAATGAACAAATATTATATATCGTTCGATGATATCGTAAACAGTATCAGAAATCGTAATTTACGCTCTACCGGAGGTACGCTGAAAGAAGAAGGCAGCGAATCTACTATTATAACCATAGGCGAATTTAAAAAAGTCAGCGATGCGCAGAGCGTAATCATTCGATCAAGTTATGATAATAAACGTATTTTTATCAAAGATATTGCAGCTATTGAAGACAGCTTTGAAGAAAGCTCTGTTCTTGTGCGGGTTAATAAAACTCCATCCGTCATCTTGAGCTTTGTAAAAAAAGAAAATGCGGATGTTATTAAAACCATTGAGGCAGTTAAAAACTACCTTAAAAAAAACCAGGGGAGCGTACCCGTTAATCTTGAAATAAACGAGATTCAGGATAATTCCCAATCTATCCGGGCTTTGGTGGGTGTGGTAAAATCCAATGCCCTGCTCGGCATAATATTGATTTTTATTTCTCTGGTTATTTTTTTAGATAAACGCAGCGCAATCTGGGTTGCCTTTGGAATTGTTATTACAGTACTGGGAACAATAATTTATATGTCCGGCACGGATATTTCTTTCAATATGATCTCACTGGCAGCTATGGTTACAATACTGGGGATGATTGTTGATAATGGCATTGTGGTTTCGGAAAATATTTATTCATATCGGTTAAAGGGTATCCCGGCTCTGGAAGCAGCTTCGCGAGGCGTTGTAGAAGTACTCGGGCCAATAAGCAGTTCTACTTTCACTACCGTAGCTGCATTTTTTCCTATACTGATGATTGGAGGTATGATGGGTAAATTTATTCGTCAATTCCCGTTAATAGTTATTTCCTCTTTACTCATCTCTATTCTGCAGGCAGTATTAATTTTGCCCAATCAAATTTATAATTCCTCTGTTAAACGCACGAATATAAAAACAGCAGGCAAGGATTGGTATAACAAAATGGCAGAAGGATTTGCAAATATATTACGTTCTTTTATGAAACGGAGATATATAGTTTTGTCTTTTTTTATTTTTCTTCTGGTATTGACCATGTTTATTTCCATGCAAAGTATGCGCGGATTTCGTCTAATGCCAAGCAACGCTTCAGATACAATTCGGATAAAACTTGAAGCTCCTGAAAAAACTTCGCTGGAAACCACTTCTGCGCGTACACTTGCTGTTGAAAACGCGGTGATGGATATTGTTCAATCTAATGAACTGATGGCAGAACAGACCATGATCGGCAAACAGCTTCAGGGACGCGATATGGGCGCCGAGATACATCCCAACTGGGCGCAGGTCACTGTTTACCTTGTTCCGGTAACCGAACGTAAACGCACCGCTAAAGAAATAATCACCGCGATCAGACAAGAGATTGAAAAAAGAAACATAAAAGGATTTACATCTATTGTTGTTGAAGAGGTACAGTTCGGACCGGATGCTGGTAAAGCTATAGAGGTAAAACTGGCAGGTAAAAATAGCGATGTATTGAAAAAAGCCGGCGATGATGTCAAACAGTTTTTATCAACTATTGACGGAGTGGTAAGCATTGATGATGACTTGAATTTTGGCAAGGAAGAAATTATAATTGGATTTAAATACGATGTTATGTCTCGTTATAATCTAAATGTTGCTGCTGTCGCGCAAACAGTCAGAAGCGCGTATGCCGGATCTATTGCATCAAGTATATTGCGTGATGGCGATACTGTCAATTTTCGTGTTCAACTCGCGCCGGAATATACCAGGGATTTAAAGGTACTTGAAAATTTACTGGTCCCCAATACTACCGGAAGATTAATACATCTTAAAGAAGCGGCTGCAATAACCAGACAGGTAAATGCCGGCACAATTCGGCACACAGATGGCGACCGCACAATAACCATCGAAGCTGATCTTAAACCGGGAAATAGAATCACTCCGCAAATGGTCATGAGGGAAATCATGAAAAAATACAGAGATATTAATAAAAACTACCCAGGTGTATCTCTGCTTTTTGGGGGTGAGATTGAGGAAACATCGAAATCGCTGAAACAAATCGGTATAGCTTTTCTCATTGCCCTGTTAGCTATCTATCTTGTTCTGATTTTACAATTCAATCATATTATACAGCCATTTATTGTATTAAGTATTATTCCTTTCGGGTTAATAGGAGCGGTATTTGCTTTCAAGCTGCATGGAATGACTCTATCTTTTATGGGCATTATTGGAATTATAGGACTCTCCGGTGTAGTGGTTAATAACGGAATAATCATGGTTGATCTGATTAACCGCATCATTGGAGAAAATAAAAATAGTACAAAAGAAGAAATATTTGAAGAAATCATCACTGGAGCCAAACTTCGTCTGCGGCCGATTTTATTAACTTCAATTACAACAATTGTGGGGCTTCTTCCAACCGTATATGGAATTGGAGGCAGTTCTGATATGGTTACACCTATTGTGACTGCGCTGGCTTACGGCCTTATGTTTACCACTCTTCTTACTCTGGTGCTGCTGCCCTGTATACTAATGATTGCAGTTGATCTTGGTTTATTAAAATTTTCTCAAAAATGAATAGGAACTTTTTTTTTTCAACACCACTTCATTATACGCCATCCCCTGCCAAAATCATTGCGCTACGGGTTATAATCAATCTGCGTATCAATAGTCCTGCGCAAGCTCATGCTGGCGCACTGTCTATTGTTGAGCCAAATACTGAAGCCGGAGTATTGCCTCGTCAAGCGTTTTTGTATTGTCTCAGGCCGCACAAAACTGCGGGCAAGACAGCAATCTGCTACTTTGCGCTCAACGGGAAGAATGTGAACAAAATATGCATGAAGCCATACAGCTTCATATTAATGGTATTATTGAAGACAGGGAAAATATTCCGGCATCTCATTCATTTGCGGAATATATGGCTGTTTGAAGTAATAATTATAAGGAATATAAACAAATATTTTAACCGGTAATTGCCTTTATACAAGTAAATGTATAAAATCATCATAAAAACGCCGAAAAACCAGGTACACTGACGTGTTTTGCGGCTGCCGTGGTTTG
>DNNS01000723.1 GCA_003497555.1 Spirochaetia bacterium | reverse complement strand
CGACCATTTAAATTTACTGCCGACAGTAGCCTGCATAGTACTGGCTTTGAAACGACCGGAAAAAAACATGCCCAGCCTTTCGGCTTGAAAAAGTTCATCCATGCTGGTATCCGCCAAATCAGCAGAAGTTGCATGGATTTTATGTTTGATATAACATTCCTGCAGAAAGCGTAAAGCCTCAAGCGAATGGTCAGAAGCAAGCAGGCATTTTTTTCCGTCGTCAGAATAAAGTTTGCCGCCGGCCTGGGCAAGCAAAGCGGTAAATCTTGCGGGAAGAGATCCGAAGCTCTTCATTGTTCCCTGTTTAATCGTCAGCTTTCTGGAAATATTTACAAATTCCTGCCAGGATAAACTTTTTTCAGGTAATGATAGGCCGTGCCGGGAAAACAGATCTTCATTGAAGTACATGGTGCTGTCGGGAGCCCAGTCCGATCCAAAACCATGAATTTTTCCCTTGCCGATTACCTGGCCATCGAATTTGTATTTCCATAATGTCGCTTCAAAATAATCTTCAATCTTAAAAGTTTTGCTTTGGGCAATAAAATCATCAAGCGGCATAAGTGCATTTTTTTTTAAAAATACCGGCAAGCTGTCGGGCGCCATGCGGAAAATATCCGGCGCATCACCGCTGGCAATCATATTGAGAACTTGGGTGAGATAATCGCGGGCAATAAATCTTAACTCGATTTTTATTTCCGGATGCATTTTCTGGTAACGGGCCAGAGATTTTTTTATAGCCAAAATACCGGCATCGGTTGAAGAATCAGAACAGGCAAAACTGATTACCTTTTTTTGGGATTTGGCTTTTCCCTGGCAGCCGGATGCGAGAACAAATGTCATAAGCGCAGCCAGGCATAAAAGCAGAAGTGATTTTAAAGATTTCATGGGGTTACTCCTTTTTTATACCACAAAGCAATGATATTGCCCTGCTCGGCGCAGGGCAAATCTCGCTGGGTATACCCGAAAGCGCGATTTTGTCACTTTTGCCGGTGGCCAAAGTGACAAAATCGTTGCTTGTTGGGATATATGCGGTTATTTTATCATGAATAATTTTTAAATAAAGTCAACTAATAAGTCATTGGATATGTTAAGAGCGGATAGCAATATTAAAAAACTATAATCAAAAAAGCGTAAAAAGTATTTTTGTGTTTTTATCGGTTAAACTACTTATATCCCTAAAAGCATTGATTTTGCCGGCTTTGCGCTTGCAAATGCTTGGCATAATCTTGCTGAAGGGGTATACTACGAGCCTGACAAGGTCGCTGCTTTGTGGTATAACAATAGGCATTTGTATTTACTCCTTGATAAATGTTTTCCTATTTAACAAGATAAATTTGTACTCTATACGAATTTTTTATTCTGCCGCCTTTTGTAATTGCAGCAATGTACAGCCCGGAATCGGACATTCTACCGCTGTCAGAAAGTCCGTCCCAGGAAACCATGCCTGCCGAGCCGCCTATAAAACGTTCATAAATTTTTTTGCCGCTCATACTGTAAATTTGCAGTGTCACTTCTTCAAAAGAAGAATTGGGAAAAAAGATCGTTACTTTCGACATGGCGCTGTAAGAAGACTGCGGGGCAAATACCCGGTTCTTTACTGTTACCTTGTTTTCGTATTCTGCGGTATTTAAAATAATTCCGACTCCAAAAATTCCCCCGTCAGATATATCCATGATTAAAATTTTATAGTTTAAATTAGGCAGTACATTTTTATCATAAACCCGGGAATATGCCGGAATCCAGGCGCGGTTGTTATAAGAAGATATAGTAAGCCGGTTTTCGCTGCCGGTAAAAATACGGTCGTAATTTCCGTCATCAGGCATAAGATGTATTTTATTATCTATAAAAGGCGCCAGGAGCGAAAGTCGGGCATTGGAGGCAAAACTTGACGGCGGTTCAGTTTCAATTCGCACCTGATTATATGCCTGTGCATATCCCGGCTCAAAATTATAAAGCAGATTGGAACTTACTATAAGCTTCACCAGGGTGTCTCCCGGTAAAGCTCCCGGGGGTATAACCAACTCAGAAAAAAGATTACCTATGCTGCCGCCGCTGCTACCGATAATTTTTTGAGCGAGTTCAAGACAGAAAGGGCGGGTTACTATGTTGCTGGAAAGCACCATGCCGACAGGATATTCTATACCGATTTGATAAGTATAAGCAGTGTTATAAAAAAGATAACGGTCAAGATATTCCATGTCGGATGAAACCGGCGAAATGCCGGCAAGCTGCAGACTGTTACGGTAAATAACTACGCGTCGTATTTGATTAATGGAAGGAAGTCGCCATTTTAATTTCAGACCTTCATTAAGATAGATTGTTTCAACGCCGGCTGCGGCAGGCATGCTGTAAGGAGCAGGAGTTATATAAATTTGATTTGTGCGAATTTTACCTACATCGCTCGTTGCTGCAGCTGATAATAAAAATGTATCGCCCGAGTTATAGGTATGGAAGTAAACTTGCGATACTGAAGAGCTGTTGACTGTGTGATTTTCAATCGAGCCGTCGCCGAAGTTAATGTATATATTGGTGATATTACCTGTTGTGTCTGCGGTAATTAAAAAGGAAGCTTTTTGTCCGGCAATAGCCGGAGGAGAAGAAGCGGCGCTTATTGTTATTTGCGGTATTCCATATTCGTCAAAAGAGCCTATGCTTATCTGGTTTTGAGGATCGTGTTGATTGGAAAAAGATGTGAGCAGCCAGTTTGATGAACGGTCTATATCAGATATTCTTGTTTCATCTATATAACCGCGAAAATATTCGCCGGCTCCGGCTGCTTTCATTCCGATTACCGCCTGGTTGCCGGAATTATAGACAGCAGAGGTATTTACCGGCGCAGAAGACACAATTACTCCGTTTTTATAGGTACTCAGTATTCCGGTTTGGCCGGAATACGTTGCGCTTATCATCTGCCATTCGCGGACATTTATAACCGCTGTGGCAGATGCAGAAAGCTCATTTGCAGTTCCGTTTGAAGAAATTCCGGCTCTGGTTCTGCCGCTGCTGTAAACATCCAGCATCCATTCCCTGTTGGCAGGAACCGTCTGATAACAGGCAATAATTTTATGGCCGCCTGCAATATTCATTTGCTCGGGGTATATCCACGCGGACAATGTAAATTTATTTGCCAGCGGTAATCCTGTGGCTCCGATCAGCGCATAATCATTGGAAAATCTGTGTGATTTGTATATTCTATTCATCGTTTGTGTATCAGCAACAAAATCATCAGCATGGCGCAGATTGCGTGTGCTGTCTTTATAGATATCGCTGTTTCCTGTTCCCGCAAATTCTTCATTAAGATGAAATACGCATAAATAATTGGAATCCCACACGTTTGTCTTTTCTTCCATTGAACCGGCAGTGTTTGTTCCGAAATAAATATAGAAATTATTGGACTTACTGCTATTATAATAATAGCGGGGCATATTAACCCATGCCCACAAAGTGCCGTTTGTATAGTATTCTGTTTCATGGCTCAGGCGGTTTGTTCCGGTAAAATCCGTAAATAAAATATCATTTCCATTTGCCATGGCATAAGCGGATAATTCAGTATTATTTGATATGAAAATTAAAAATGGAAAATTTGTCAGAGTTTCATTGCCGCATGCAGCTCTATTACTCAAATAAAATCTGTACGGCCAGTTGGAAAACCAGCCCCCTGATGCGCTGCGAAAGAGCAGCGGCGCTACTGCTATAAGTGTATATATAATTCTATAAAAACTACACACACTAACAGTATAGTCAAAAATTTTTCTTTTGTCAAGTATTTTTTTTCCTGTCTGGCTTGACATTTGCCGGGTTGGCGATTATAATTATTACTGTATGTATGTTTTTAATAAAAATATACATAGTAAGAACTGCCATTTAAAAGGAGTCGTCATGTCTCTGTGAGACATCCGAAACGATGAAAATAATTAAANNTCTCCGTGTACTCCGTGCTCTCCAGGACGCAGCCCGGGTGGTTAAATTAATATTTTCGAAGGAAGCGAAATGAAAAAAAACATTTGTCCAATAACCTTATTGCGCATACTGGTTATGGGTTTTTTATTAAATTTTGTATTTTACGGCCGCGATGTTTTTAGCGCCCATATCATAGCAGTATGGAATTTTGAGGATCAATCCGCTGCCGAAGCCGGGAAGGCCGCCGGTTGGTCAGCCGGTGATTCAAAAATAATATTAGCATACTCATCTTTAGACCCTGCCCAAGGGCAATTCTGCGCTTCTCTGGCTTATAACGGCGGCCCGTATATATCCTGGGTACGCAGTTCTGCCATAGCAATAAAAGCAGGAGAAAAAATCAAAATTTCTTTTAAATACCGCAATCCCCAGGCAGTGTTATTTACAGCCAGAATTGATTTTTTAAATAACACTGCAGTGAATAATAAAAACAATGTAAAACCGATAGCTGACACTATGCGCTGTGAAAAACAGAAATATGTTTTTATTATCAGAAACGATGAGAACTGCAAAGAAAATTGGTTTGAACAAAACAGCGCAATTATTACAACACCGGAAGATGCATCGTTTTTTACCTTAAACTTTGGCGCCGGAAAAAACAAATCCGGAACAGTATATATCGATTCCATCGAAATTCAAAGTATCATCGATAAAGAAAATGCCCAGGCCGGTAAATCACCCCCAAAAATCCAACAATCAGAGCCTGATGAAGAAAATATAATATATGCATTAAAAAGCGATAGCGAAATTAATATTGACGGCAATCTGGAAACACTAATCTGGCAAAAAACAACTCCGGTTAAGGCATTCCAAAAATATCAGATTGGCGATGCCGCTGATGAAGAAACTGAAGTGCGAATTTTATTTGACAATGCCGCCTTGTATTTGGGCTTTAAATGTTTTGATCCTATATTAAACCGCATTATTGCCGAAGAAAAAACAAGAGATGATACATCGATCTGCCGGAATGATTCCGTAGAAATGCTTTTTTCACCATATCCCCAATCGGATATTTTTTATCATTTTATAGTGAATTTCAAGGGAAGCCTTTACGATGCTGAAAACCGCAATGCCAATTGGAATTGCCGGAATATAAAAATCGCCAGCTCAGGTGGATCAGATTTCTGGACAGCGGTTGTGGCTATTCCTTTTTCTTCTCTTGGGCCTGATATTAAAATCCCCGATATTGGAACTCAATGGCGAATCAAGTTTCTGAGGACAAAAATGCTGCCGCAGAAGAATTTAAGCATGTATCCTTTTTCTCTTGATGCGTTTCCATCATTAGCAGGATGTGCTGATCTGGTTTTTGATTCGGCGCGTGATAATGATGGCCGGAAATTTTCAGCTAATATTGATAATACCCAAAACTGGGGATGCAATAATTTGACTGTCTTTTTCCCGGCTGCCGGAAACAAGCCGCGTGTTTACACCGGTGAGCTGATACTCAGCGATGTTTTGAATAATGAACTTTATAAAGCAGAAAAAAAATTTTCTCTCCCGGCCGGACTTCAATCGCTATCCCGGGAAATACTTTATGAAATTAAAAACGGAAATGAGTATTTCCTTAAACTTCGTATCATAGATGTTCAGAACGCAAGCGCTGCATGGACAAAACTTTTTAAACTTGAGTTTAACAGGCCGGAGTTTAGTGTGAGCGAATGTAAAAGCAAATTGGAGACTTTGGCTAAATCCGCAGATGAACTGCCTGTAAATGATTTTTCCAAAAAGTTAAAGAAAAAAATAATTGAGGAAATATCAATACTTGATTCCTGCGTTAATTTGCTTGATAAAACCATACAGTCCGGGAAAGCCGTGTCACAGGAAGAATCCTGTAAAATTTTACAGGATCTTGATAGTTGCTGCAAGTTTCTTTCTTTATCATCAGAATATGTCTGGATGTCTGCGCCCTACGCGCTCCACGCTCCGGATGATATACCTCATGATAATATACAAATTAATGAAATAAATTTGGAGATGGCTCAAAATGAATATAAATCCCTGTGTCTGAAATTTTTAAATATCAACAACGATCAGGAAATCAGAATCAGATGCCCTCATCTAAAGGATGAAAATAACAATTTTTTTTTAAGCAAGCGGATTCAAATACGTGAAGTTAAGTTTTTAAAAACCGTATCGGGTAAAATCACCGGCGATGTATTATGCGGAAATGATGCAAATATATTCAGTCTTAAACGCGGAGTAACAGCTCCTTTGTTTTGTACCTTCAACAGCGAAAAGGCGGTTCCGGGTTGTTATGAAGGCAGCCTGATTGTAAAACCGATTCTGTTAAGTACCGACAGGCAACTTAATGAAAAAAATACCCGAATAATTAAAATTCGGCTGACCATTCATCCAATTACTCTTGCTCCTCCGTTGCCTCTTGCTATATCTCTTTACAGCGGCAGCGGAGGAAAATCGCAATCTTTTGAAAATAATGTTCTTTTACACGATCTTCTGTCGCACCGGATTAACTCCATGCCTCTGCTTTTTAATGAAATAATCGGCGGGATTGAAAATTCAATCAGCAATGTCCTGCAAAAGGAAATGTTCCGAACCGGAGTATTACAGTACAGGATGTCTGCATTTATCAGTCCTGATACTGCCGCTGATTTCGGGATTCCTCCGGAATCGTGTTTTTTTTACCTTTGGGATGAACCCAAAAAAATTGACGAAAACATGCTGCTTAAAGCAGAGGATTTTAAAAAACGAAATCCTCGAATAAAATTAATTCAAAATCTGGGCAGTGTTTTTCCCGGCAAAGAAGAAATTATCAAATTAAATAAATATATTGATATCTGGATGCCTCACTTTTCCTATTTTTTCCCGATGAATGAAAAAAACGATGATAATTTGAAATTTTTTAAATCCCTGGGAAAACCGCTCTGGACATATCAATGCCCAAGCGAACCCATGATTTGCGATGCTTACAGAGATTATAAACTATATCCCTGGATAATCTGGAAACTGGGCCTGGGCGGCCTGAACTGGTGGGCTTATGCTTCATGGCAGGGAGATTCCTGGGATTTATTTGATAAAGGGAAAAACCCGCTCAGTATGGTCTCAGATGCGGGAATGGTTTATGAAGGCCGATACCAGGGAGATATAGTATCAAGCATCAGATGGGAAGCATTTCGGGAAGGACTATGTGACTGGTTTTTATTATATAGTTTAAAAAATCTAGTCTTGAAATCATCCGATGTAAAAATCAGGAAACAGACGGAGGAAATTTTAAACAGAGCTGTTGATGACGTTATCGGTAATAATACAAATCAATTATTATCCGACAAATGGAGAACAAATATCATGCGCATTATTATAAATTTTAAATAAGAAAAAGGGATTTTTATGTTTAATGTAATAGCAAAAAAAATCATCAAACTTCCAAATATACTCATAATCTCTTTTATTGTTTTCCATAGTTACTGTGCTGCTTTAGAAAAAGAATACTGTCTTGAACTTTCCGGCGGCAGAATAAATATTCCCTGTACAGATGCCATTAAATCAATAAAAAACTGTACAATTGAAGGCTGGTTTAAAATACTAAAACCCGATAAATTTAACGGTATTCTCACCAAAGGTAATTTCAGTACCCAGCCTAAAATTTGTGATTTCAGTATTGCGATAAACCCCAAAAATATTTTAACTGCTTTTATTATTGCCGGCGGAGAAAAATGCGCAATTAATTCCCAAAGCGTGCTCTCGCCTCTCAAATGGTATCATTTTGCCTTCCAGTGGGATAATACTCAAATCAGCCTGTATCTTGACGGATTTTCAGCAGAAGAAAAAAAACTTAAAACTGCTGCTGATGAGATGAGAGAATTTCCATTATTAATCGGCTCATGGAATAACTCCTACCCGGCGGATATAAGAATTGATGATTTGCGTATATCAAAACAAATAAAATACTATAAAAATTTTGTTCCGGAAAAAAAAGAATACCTCCTGGACAAAGAAACAGCAGGTTTATGGCATTTTAACAGCAACCTGACAGATCAGGCAGAAAAATACGATACAGACAAAATAGAAGCAGAGAAATATCTTTTTGCGGAAGATTCGCCGTTTACTCCGGAAAAATATAATATGCTGAAATTAAAGTCTTCCTTTAATTCTTTAGATAGTTTTTGCGCAACAAATATGAGATTTCCGGTTTTAAAAATTCCCTATATTAAAAGCGCTATTGCTGTTGATGGAATAAAAACCGGGACAGAATGGAAGAATGCCGGAGAAATCTCTTTTTTGAATGCCGCAGACGGAAGACCTGTAAAAGCCAAAACCGCTGTGGATATCTGTCATGACATGAAAAATCTTTATTTTTATTTTAAATGCCGGGAACCATTTTTGGATAAAATGAATAAAAAAATTATTCAAAACGATCAAAAAGATATCTGGAAAGACGACAGCATAGAAATTTATTTTCAGACCGGCGGAAATATCAGCGATCCCTACTGCTGGATCTGTTTTAATTCCAAAGGATTTTTTACCGATATCTATTTTAAAGAAATAAATGTTTTTGACAGCAGCTGGTCATCAGGCATTATAACATCTGTAACACAAAACGCAGATGAATGGTGCGTAGAAGCGGCCATTCCGCTGAAAAATATCGGGATGAGCGATATGAACAGCAATAATATATTTTATGGAAATTTTGGGCGTAACCGTTATCCGGAAAAAGAAACCCAGGCATTTTCCATTACCGGTACACTGCGCAGCACAGACAGGTACGCCCGGCTTATTCTTGATACTCAAGAAAAAAACATACAGAGTGAACATGCCGAAGACGGAGACAGCATATTGGAAGGGCAAATTTTATTATCAAACCAGCCGGCTCCGTTTGTAAAAATTCTTGCCGGAGAAAAGTTTTCCATATCCGACTTAAATGGAAACTTTGTCCTGGACGGACTCAAAGCAGAGACCGATTATAATTTTACTGCCTTTGGCGAAGACCTGAAATCTCTTCAGGGTGTAATCCGGCTTAAGCAGGGACAAAATAAACTTGAACCGCTGACAGTAATCTCCAGAAATCCGCATGAGTATACAGCAAAAATAACGGATTTTACCGAACCATATAAAATTTGCAAGGGAGTTTATTTTAAACCTCATCTGGCAGACAAACCCATGCCTGATATATTATCCAATCTGGAAATAAATTTTTACGGGACACGGGGTGAAGAATTATACGAATCTTTCATTTTATTTGTAAATCCCCAAAAACAGCTGGAAAATCCGGAAATTACCTTTACCGATTTTAAATCCGGAAATAAAATTATTAAAAATACTGCTATGGAAATAAAAGAAATTATAATTTTATATCAAAGACCCGGATATTATTCATCAGCCATGTCTTTGATCGATATTCCTCTGTTGGTAAAAGATTTCAAAAAAAGAAATTTAGCTTCCCATTCATTTCAGCAGTTTGTTGCAGTTTTAAAAATACCCCGGGACGCAGTTCCCGGAGAATATACAGGACAGTGTAAAATAACAGCAGCCGGTTTGGGAGAGAGTAAAATAATTTTAAATCTGAATATTTATCCTTTTTTACTGCAGCAGTCCGGAAAAAGAATAGGAACATATCCCGGCGGAGCAGCANNTTGAATATCAAACCAGATTGGGTTTTGACTCAGTACCTATGTTTCCGGTTTTTCCGGTTAATAACGAAGATGTGGATATATCTTCTGCCCTGGAACAGATTGAAAAACATCTTAAAGCCGGTTTCCGGGGGCCGTTTGCCCTTAATTATGACCTGCGCATGGAAGAAAAGGACACGGAATTATTTTATTTATTATATAAAAAGGCAGCTGAGAAAATTCTGCAGGAAATAAGAGCAAAAAAAATGACATGCGAAGTTTTTATATATCCTGTAGATGAGCCTTACGGAGAAAAA
>DNNS01000501.1 GCA_003497555.1 Spirochaetia bacterium | reverse complement strand
CCTTGCCGGGAAACCCCCTCCGGATCTTCCCCTTATTACCGCCGGTTTCCGTGAAATTTTTTTCTCCATCCTGTCGCCTCTCAGGCGGGACAGCCTTAAAGAAAAAAATTCCGATCTGGCAGAAAGAATTATCAGTGAAATGGAGAAACATATCGCAGACTCCGCCTTTAATTTCCGCAGGTTTTCCGTTAACCAGCAGTATTCCTATTCCTGGCTGAGAAAACTTTTTAAGAAATATACGGGTTCAAGCCCGGAAAAATTCATGCAGAGGCTTAAAATCAGGGAGGCTAAAAAAAAACTTTTATATTCCGCTGATCGCATCAAAGAAATCAGCGCCGAACTCGGTTTTACCGATCAATATTATTTTTCCAGACTTTTCAGAAAAATCGAGGGGTTTTCGCCGCGGCAGTACCGGCATTCTTATGCAGAGTGGAAATAGCCGGCGGGTAATTATGGTGCAACCTGCAGTTCCGCAATTTTATCAAAATTAAGCATGGAAAACAGCTGATGAACATGCAGATTCGGGCAGATGATCGAGAGTTTTTGATAATTTTTCTGCATTCTGACCGCTCTGCCCAAAATACCGGCAACATCCCTGGAATCAGGATAATAATGATCAGAAATAATTACACTGTTTTCGGTATTGATAATCCCGGTTTCTGTACTTTGAGTTTGCAGCGGCAGGGCCCGGTAATCTTCAGGACTGAAAACTTCCGGCCGGGTACGGTTTTTTACAATACGTACGTTATTGCCTTTTTCATTATAAGATACCTCGTTCATATAAAGGCGCGTCATCAGAATTCCCCGGCCGTGGGTATAAATTTTTACATTACCGGCAGCAATCAGATTTTTAAGCCTTTCAATGTCGCAGGGATCAGGAACTGCTGCCGGATTAAAACCATCACCCTGATCCTTCACTGAAAAAACGATTTTAGCCGCGTCAATTTCAGCTGTAATTTCGGCAAATTTTGTTTCTTCGCCTCTGTTGCCGTGGGTGAGGGCGTTAAGAACCATTTCCTGCAGAGAAACCAGGGCGGGCTGACGGTCTTTCTCCGTATATCCGAATGATGTAATAATGCTTTCAATTTCTGTATAAACATCTTTCAGATCTTTTTCAGTATGGACACAGAATGTTTTTTTTACGGGATTATGAAAATTCAGGGCAACCAGAGTGGCGTCGTCATCCAGGGGTAGTTTGGTAACGGCCGATAGACGTTTTATCAGCTCCGGAAAAAACTTTTCGGCAGGCAGGGGCAGGGAGTCGAAGATGGTGATAATTTTTTCTTCCGCTATAAAATTTCCCGTATGGCTTTTAATTTCCAGAAAAGCATCGGAAAAAATATACAGGCTGCTGCCGGGTAAAAGCGTAAAGTATTTTTCCTCATACACGGTGTCTGCGCTAAAACCGATATGCATGCCTCCGGTTTTTATTAACTGGGAAATGGAGTTACCCTGCTTTAGATAGGGCAGGGGATAATTGGCATTGGCGTAAATAAATTTTTCCTTTTCTATACAAGCAGCAAACATTACGGGGAAACTGTCGTCAATATGATAGGAAAGAGCGGCGCAGTTTACAGCTTTAAGAAAACTGCCCGGGCGGCCCTCCGCCAGAAGATTTAGATAACGATCGGCTAAAGACTTGAGCAGGGTAGCATACATGGAAGCTTCAATACCATGGCCTGTGCAGTCTCCGCAGATTACCAGCAGCCGGCTGCCGGCTTGGGTAATACTGAAAAAATCCCCTCCCAGTTCCTCACAGGGCAGGTAAAGTGCGCAGATATCAATACCCGGCAGAACAGGAAGTTCCCGCGGATTAAGATTTCTCTGCAGGATCTGGGCTTTATGAATGCTCTGTTCTTTCCGAACGAGCTCATCTTCAATCAATTTTCGGCTGACGCGTATTTCCTCTTCGGCTTTTTTTTGAAGAGAAATGTCCACAAAAGTCTCAAGCAGTTTTTCCCTGCCGTTAATCTGTATTTTTGATACCGATTTCATCACCGGTATTTCTCTTCCGTCCGCCGCAAGCATGATACGCTCTTCGTTGTCAATTTTCTGTACCAGATTTATCACCGGGCATTTGCCTTTTTCTGCCGGGCATAAAAATTTATGACATTCGTGGCCGATGATTTTTTCTGCCGGCTGTCCGAATAAACGGGCGGCAAAAGGATTGATCTGTTCAATTATATTGTTTTCAGGATTAATTACTATTACCCCGGCAGAAAGATGGTTCATAAGTATGCGGCTTCTTTCTTCACCGTCTTCAAGCTCTGACTGCATTTTTTTGCGTTCCGTAATGTCGTTGAAAATACAGGCAAATTGACCGGCTGCCGGCCGGTATGCAGTTACTTCATAATATTTTTCCAGTCCGCAGGAATAATGTTCAAAATGCGACGGTTCGCCGGTTATTACCACGCGTCCGTAGGTTTTAATCCAGAAAGATTCTATCCGGGGAAGAATCCGGCTGACCCGCTGATCGGTTATATCGGCAGCTTTAAGCCCGGTCATTTTTTCAAAAGCCGGATTAACAGATAAAAAACGGTAATCCGCCGGCTGTCCGTTTTCATCAAAAATCATTTCGTGCAGGGCAAATGCCGAGGTCATGGAGTTGAAAAGTTCGCGGAAACGCTGTTCGCTTTTTTCTAAAAGCTTGTCGCTCTGCAGCCTGTGCAGGGACGCGGAAAAAATATTAATCATGGTTTCGATTATTTCCGGCTCTTCAATGACAGCTTCGTGCCGGCAGAAAAAATTTACGCTGCCGAGTAAATCCCGGTCTTTTAACAGTCCCATACTGTAAACCGCGTTAATAGACAAAAGCTTTTCAAGCAGACGGGCGGAACCGGGAGGCAAGGCATCACGGCTGTATTCGGCCAGGCCGTTTTTAAAAATTTCCAGTTTTGTTTTTTGCAGATTTTTTATATAATATTCGGATACAGGTACTTTGCGCTCCGAGGGATTAAATCCGATTATTCCGGCAATATTTCCCAACAGGGTTTTTTCCAGGCCATAAATGGCATGAATATAAATTTGTCTGCGATCAGGACTCAGGCGATCAATTAAAATCACGGTATCTTTTATCAGTGTGCCCAGAACTTTGCCCAGCAGATCAAACATTTCATCTTCATTTTGAATTGCAGCCAGTGACAGGGTTGCACGGGAAATATTCTGCATGGCTTCAAGCTGACGGGAGGTTTTCAGACGGGCAGAATGCAGTCTGCAGGCCATGTTAATGGACGATTCCAGTACTGCGCTGCTGCTGCTTTTAACTATATAACCATAGGATGAAACGGATTCCAGCTGCCCGATAATCTGATGATCTTCAAAGGATGATAAAAAAATTATCGGAATGTCTTTTTTGGATAATATCTCATGGGCGGTATTGATGCCGCTCATTCCTCTTCCCAAATCAATATCCATTAAAATAATTTCCACCGCAGCCCTGCTGTTGAATATTATATCCAGGGCGGTTTTACCATCATGCGCTGTTATTACCTTATACCCGAGAGCTTCCAGTTTTTTTTGTCCGGCCCAGGCAATAACCGCATCGTCTTCCACCAGCAGAATACTTTTTTTCATACTCTGCCTTGGGGGATGGAAATTGAAAATTCGGTTCCGCCCCGATTGCAGAAACCGATAACCGCGTTGATTTGGGCACTCAGCATTTTTACCAGCAGCAGGCCGAATCCCGGTGTTTCCATGGAAATTTCGGGCATTCCCGGCCCGTTATCTTTAATGACTATTTTTATCCGCCCGTTGTTTTTACTTGCGCTGACCGTAAGCTCTCCCTGCTTACCGGTCAGGGCGTATTTAAAAGCATTGGAAATAATTTCGTTAAGAATAATACCCAGAGGGAAAAGCAGGCGCGAGCCGGCTGTAAAATCACGGATTTTCAGTATTAATCTGATTTTTTCGCTTCCCGGGAAAACAGCGGTAATTTCTTTCAGCAGTGAATTGATATATGATGCAAAGGAAATTTCATTAAAGGTATCGGAAATAAAAAGTTTTTCATAAAGCACCTGCATGCTCTGTAATCTGCTCCCGGCCTCCTGCAGGGCTGATTTAGCTTCGGGATGGCTGATTCTGTTCATGTGCAGATTAAGCAGGCTGTAAAGGGTAAGCATATTATTTTTCATCCGGTGATGCACTTCTTTCAGCAGTATTTCCTTTTCCGAAAGAATATTCTGTATTTTTTCCTGCATCTGTTTATATTCGGTTATATCGGTCTCCAGGCCGTCCCAGACAGTACTGCCGTCGGCCCGGGCATGCGGAACAGAAATAAAACGCGACCAGCGTATTTTTCCGTCTGAAGTAAGCATTCTGGTTTCGGTTTTAAAAACAGAAAGAGTACGGTTTGCCTCTTCTTCTTCG
Source organism: Spirochaetia bacterium (assembly GCA_003497555.1). Lineage (GTDB taxonomy): Bacteria > Spirochaetota > UBA12135 > UBA12135 > UBA12135 > UBA12135. The sequence goes on along the minus strand of DNNS01000501.1, from coordinate 7,502 downwards.
TTCTGCAGCCGCTCCCGGTCACCGGGGTGTACTTTTCCGTAAATTAAAAAAGCATTTTTACAGGCTTCGGACGGTTTTATTCCGTAGTAACTTTCCACCTGGTTGCTAACCCAGATAAATTTACGCCTTCCGTCAGGAAAACGCACCAGCCGGTAGAGCATACCTGAAATATTGTTGCCGATAGCAGCAATGATTTCATCTTTATCGCCGGTAGTTTTTTCAAGGTCTGCCAGGCCAGGGGCGAACCTGGGCCGGCAGGGGATAAAAGCAGATATCCGGCCGGCAGGATTTTCAGTTGATTTATGTTGGTGGATTGTTGCTCCGCCGCTTTCCGAAGAGTTTGCTGCCGTGTAGACGGGACAACGGGCGTTATTTTCCAGCTGTTTTTTTGCTGCATATAGTCTGAAAGCCATTTTTATAGATTCATTAAGAACGATAGTTCCGGTATTTTTAACTATGTACCCGTACGCGGTAATTTCCCCGGTTCTGGCAATAGTTTCCTGATCAGTATAACCGGAGAGAAATACCACCGGAATATCGGTTTTTTCAAGAATAATTCTGGCAGTTTCAGTACCGTCCATGCCGGAACCAAGATTAATGTCCATTAATACCAGATCAAAGTCATTGTCGGCATCAAAAAATATCTTGACAGCCTTTTCGCCGCTGGAAGCAGTAATGACATTATATCCGAAAGACTCCAGAATTTTCTGTTCGGTGAGAGCAAGCATTACCTCGTCTTCAACCAGCAGAATGGTTTTTGGTAATTCTGAGTGCATGCGTTTATTTATACCTGCGGTAATGTTTATATTATAATTCACAAATCAGATTAATACAAACAAAATTATTTTTTAGAAAAAACAGCAGTGTAAAGTAATTCAGGCTGCGGATTTTTAAAAAACAGAACCGTTATTTATAAAACACGTGTCTGCATCAAAGCGTAATTTGTGATTTTCTCAATTCGGCTGGCGTGAAAGATATAACCGAGTATTACTGATTCTCAACAAACACCGGACCGGCTGACAAGATAAGTTTTTCGGATTCAACTGTTGTTATACCCAAAAAAATTGATTTTGTCAAACTATAATATTCTGAAATCATGGGTAGTCCGCTATTTCAGAACAAACGGCTATGACAAATCAATAAATTTGGGATATAAACGCAATGTGTCCACTCAGATTTTACAATTTTTNNTTCGTGTTATTTTTTAAAATTTTTATTATTACTTTTAAAATCTGAGTAAGTACAACGCAATAACAAGAATAATTTTCTTATTCATCATGAAACCGTATCTCTTCTCCGCAGTTTTGCATATTTATTCCCATATAAGGATTTAAAATCATATTGGTATTATTTATCCAATAGCCGCCATTTTGTTCCGAAAAATTTTCTTTTTTTACCATTGGGCAGTAAAACGTTTTTATGGAATTGTCTTTATATTGGTTTTTTCTTATTAATTTTATTGTATTATCAGATAGATTTTTAAATTCCTTTCTGACTTTAATAATATCATCAAGCTTTAAAATTTTTTCGAGATTTTTGATTATGGGCCTTGTATACGCGGCATTATCCGCACTTGCAGCAATTTCCATTCTTCCCAGATATCTTTCCAGCCCGTTTTTGCTTTTTTCCAGATCATCGCCCGCAAGCGCATTTACCGCGTCAAAATATCCCTTCAAAATATAAACGATATTTTTAATTTCCAGATGATCGCTGTGACCTGCATGATCATTGTTATAAGAGTCATGCCCGGAAGATCCATGGCTGCTTCCTCCGCCCCCATGACAGGACTGGGAATATAGCGGCATTCTTATAGAGAATAAAATCAATAAAATAATAAAAATCGCTTTCTTCATAAAATTTCTCCAATATTTAAATTTTTCATAGTGTCCGTAAAATAAAATTTGCAGGTATTTTGCTCGCAAATACACACAAATTAATACGAAATTTTTCGTGATTTTCGTGTGCTTTGCGGGCATTCTTTTTACATAAAGTATTTTATTTTAAATACTTATCAGGATCATTTTTAAGCATATCTATGCATGCCGGGCAGCATACATAATAATTTTTGTTTTTGACAGTTACTTTCAAAGTGTCTTCTTGCACTGTAAATTTTGTACCCATTACCGGACAAATTGTATTGTCTCCGATTTTTAATTCCGCAGAATCGTAAGTTTGTTTGATTTCGGCACTTGCCTTGTTTTGTTCATGATGCATTTCATGTCCGTTGGTGTAAAGTGCTTTCTTTCTCATGCGCATCATGGTCTTGCCTGGAACATCCGTTAAAAAGCGCAATTAGCAATAAAATACTTAAAAATAATTTAATCATTTTTCCTCCTTATGATTAAAAAAATTTATGCTGTCTTCATTTTTTTCTGATAATTTTCTTTCTTCAAAATAAGAGTATATTACCGGCACTACAAACCATGTTATCATCGCAAAAATCATTCCTCCGAATGAAGGTATTGCGATTGGTTTCATTACCTCCATTCCTGTACCGCCAAAAATAAAAATAGGCAGTAATGCAAGTATGGTAGTTATTGACGTCATGAAGGCAGGCCGAATTCTTCCCAGGCCGGCTTCAACAGTTGCTTCTATAATTTCCGATTTTGATGCGGGATTTTTTCTGGAAAAAACTTCATCAAGATATGTAGTGATAAGTACCCCATCATCTTCAGCAATTCCGAAAGCGGCAATAAAGCCTACCCAGACAGCAATACTTAAATTAAACCCGTATAATGAAAGAAGTATCACGCCTCCTGAAAGGGTCACAGGCACAGCTGCCCAGATAGTAAGGCTTTTTCTGTGCGATCTGAAAGCAAGAAAAATTATCAGATAATCAAGCAGAAGACTTAAAGGTATTAAAATTATTAGCCGTTTGCTCGCCCTGACTTGATTTTCAAACTGGCCTGACCACTGGATAAAATATCCTTCCGGAATTTTACCTTTAAGTTTTCCCTGTACGGTTTTTGAAGCTTCTTTTACAAATCCGACCATATCGCGTCCCCTGACATTCATCAGAACATACGCTCTGAGCTGTCCGTTTTCAGAACTAATCATTGAGGGACCCTCGGTTAATCGGATTTCAGCAAGCTGTCCAAGCGGTATCTGTATCCCCATGGAAGCAGGTATCAGTATTCTTTCAATTTCTTCAGGGCTGTCTCTCAACTCTCTTAGGTACCTGACGCGAATTCCATATCTTTCCCTTCCTTCTATTACTTTTGTAATATTTTCGCCGCCGATTGCCATTTCAACTACATCAAGAATATTTTTTATGGAAAGATTGTAACGGGCAATTTCTTCTCTTTTGGGAATTATTTCCAGATACGGCTTTCCGCTGATTTTTTCAGCGTATAAATCTTCAACTCCCTTAACCTTTTTAACAATATTTTTTATTTCTTCGGCAATTTCTTCAAGTTTTGACGATTCACTGCCGAATATTTTTACGCCTACCGATGTTCTTATTCCTGTTGACAGCATGTCAACTCTGTTTATTATCGGCTGGGTCCAGATATTCGCCACTCCGGGGAATTTGAGCGCGGCATCCATTTCATGTATGAGTTTTTCCTTAGTCATGCCCCTGCGCCATAACTTTTTATCTTTTAAATTAATAATTGTTTCAAACATTTCAATCGGTGCCGGGTCGGTTGCTGTTTCTGCCCTGCCCAGTTTTCCCACAACGCTTTCTACTTCAGGGAATGATTTGATGGCTTTATCCTGGATCTGCATGATTTTCTGGGCTTCGCTGAGAGAAACCGACGGAGCCACAACCGGCATAAATAATATCGACCCCTCATCAAATGGAGGCATAAATTCTTTCCCGATGGTAAAGAGCATTATGATTGCAATTGTTACCAGTGAAACCGGTATAGATAAAAATATTTTTCGGTGCGACAGAACCCATCTTAAAATTATTTCATAATATTTTTGAAGAATCAATGTTGCTGCAGGCTCTTTGTGTTTTTTGGAATTTTTATTTTTTTTCAGTAAATAAAATGATAAAACAGGAATAAGTGTAAGAGCTATTAATATTGAGGCTGAAAGCGCAAATGTTTTTGTAAACGCCAGCGGTTTGAAAAGTTTTCCTTCTTGTCCTTCAAGGGCAAAAACAGGTATAAAAGAAATCACGGTACCGATCACGGCAGTAAGTATTGCCGGCCCTACCTGCTTTGCTGCATCAAATACGGTTTCAAGATGAGATTTATTTCCGTTTTCGCCGTTAANNATGCCTTGAAATATTTTCGCACATTATAATGCCTGTATCAACCAGCGTACCAATGGCAATAGCTATGCCGCCCAGAGACATGATATTGGAATCAATTTTAAAATAATACATAACTATAAAAGAAATTAATACGGCTATAGGCAGGCTTATTGAAATTATTATTGAAGAACGAATCTGGCCTAAAAAAATAAAAATAACCAATATTGTTAAGATTATTTCCTGTACCAGAGTCTCACGGAGAGTATCAATTACTCTTAATATTAATGATGATCTGTCATAAAATGGCACGATTCTTATGCCTTTGGGCAACCCTATTTCCATTTCCCTGATTTTTTCTTTTACGGCTTTTATAACTTTTAACGGATTTTCACCGTATCTGGCAAGTACTACTCCTCCGACTGCTTCGTTTCCTGCTTTGTCCAGAATACCTCTTCTGAAATCAGGGCCTGTATGAATAACTGAAATATTTTTTAAATAAACCGGTGTTCCTTTTGATGTTTTAACGGATATATTTTCAATATCTTCTATTTTTCTTATAAATCCCACACCTCTGACAATATATTCCATTCCGCCTTTTTCAATGACTTTGGCCCCGACATCAAGATTGGCATTCTTTACAGCATCAAGAATGTCCATTAAATGCACACCGTAGATTAACAGTTTATTGGGATCAATATCAATCTGATATTGTTTTACATAACCGCCGGCAGATGCAACTTCCGATACCCCTTCTACGGAATTAAGCTGATAGCGAATCTGCCAGTCCTGTATCGAACGCAGCTCTGCAAGGTTATATCCTTCACCCTCGACTGTGTACCAGAAAACCTGGCCAAGACCTGTTGCATCGGGACCGAGTACGGGCATTACTCCTTCAGGCAGGGCTTCTTTGGCAAGTTCAAGTTTTTCGATTATTCTTGATCTTGCCCAATAAAAATCGATATTATCTTTAAAAATGACATACACCATTGAAAATCCGAAGGCGGATGATGCCCGTATGGTTTTAACTCCCGGCATTCCGAACAGTTTGGTTGTCAGGGGATAGGTTACCTGCTCTTCAATGGTTTTTGCGTCTCTTCCCGGCCAGTCGGCAATAATTATCTGTTGGTTTTCGCCAATATCGGGAATTGCATCTACAGGTATATTTTTTAATGCAAATATTCCCCATAGTATCAATCCTGCTGTTATAACAAGTACGATAAATCTGTTGTTAAGACACCAGAATATCAGTTTATTCACCATAAATAATACTCCTGCCTGTTATGCCATGTAAATCAATGCTTATGTAACGGCTTGTTTTCATCTTTTTTTATTTCTTCAGATGAACCATATAACAGCGAGCTTCCTCCTGTCATGGTCGACTGTGAATCAAGAAGAAAATTTCCTTCGGTCACGATTTTATCTCCTTCATTTATCCCTGATAAAATTTGGATATGATCCGATGCGGCAAATCCGGTTTTAACTTCTGTCATTTTATATCTGCCATTTCCAAGATCAATATAAACAACCTTTCGAATTCCGGTATCTATTAATGCATTTTTGGGAACAGCCAGGTGTTTTCCCATATCAATATTTATTTCAAGAGTTATAAACATTTCAAGCCTTAATTTGTTACCGGTATTATCAAACTCAATCCGCGCTTTAGCGCTTCTGGTCTCTTGATTAAGGGCAAGTTCAATAGCTCTAATAATTCCGTTAAAAATATCGGAAGGAAATGCAGGAGTTGTGCCCATAACTTTCTGGCCTATTTTTACCAGATAAAGATCATTCTCGTATATTTCCGCTATTACATAGGCTTTTTTGTCCGGATAAATTAGATTCATATCGGGAGAGTCCGCATTTTGAAGTTTTGTAATTTCTCTTTCATCAAAGCCCAGAAGTTTGAGACGCAGAGCAGACGATTGAAGAATTTTTTCAAAACGTTCAAGTTCTTCTCCTTTGGAATAATTATTTCTGATTTTTTCCAGATTTTTATAACTTGTCAGATATTCCTGCTGGGCGATGTAAAGATCATTGTCATTTGCCACTCGGCCGGGTAATCGTATTTTTTTGGATAAATTCATATAAGCGGCCTTAATACTTTTGATCCCGATAGTTTCCCTAGTTTTTTCATCTACTATAATTTTATCGCCATCACCCCTGAAAACCGGTATAAGTTCCATTCCGCAAATTGGACATTTACCGGGAGCATCCATCCGAATTTGTGGATGCATAGCACACGTCCATATAGCGGCTTTACTCTCTTGCATAACTTGGCTGTGCTTATCATTTGAGGTATGCGATGAATGGAAAAACAGCCAGCCTAAAAAAACACCTCCTATAACAAACAAGCTGTATACTATGTATTTATTTGAAAATATTTTTTTCATAATTAAAATTATTTCGAGTTTATTGAACCTGCGAAGTAGCCATTAATCGTTTCAACCAAGCAACTGACGTGTTAAAATCGGTAATAGCCTTGATTTTTCGAGTTTCATAGTCGAGTACCTGTTGGCGAATAAGAAGAATATCAGATAGCCCAGAGCCTGAAGCAGAATAACTTTTAATCATGATATCAAGCGTTTTATGAACAAGTTGGCTTTGGTTCTCGTAAAGTGTAATTCTACGCTCAGCATCCTGATATAGCTGTATTGCTTCGTAGTACTCAACTTGCAAAGCATTTGCAGTTGCTTGATAATTTTGCTCTGTAGCAGATCTGAGTAGCTTAACCTCCGATTGCATTGCGTTGTACTTTCTTCTGTATATAGGCAGAGTAATGGTAACCATTGGCATAATCATATCTTTACCATTCATTGCTGAGGTTGACATTGGACTTTTCTTAATTAGAGAATAGTTCAATCCCAAACCAACCATTGGATAACCCATTCGAGATACCATTTTTTGACGTGCATCAAGCGATTGTTTTTCAAAATTAAGCATGCTCAACATCGGGTTGTTAGTTAGCATACTATCAGAAACAACTGCTATTTGTGCAATGAGAGAATCAGCAGTAAGTGTCAGAGGTATTGAAACATTTGATTTAACAGGGCGGTTCAAATAAGAATTGAAACGAGCAACAATAGCGTTTTTTTGATTTTTTAGCAAAGCTATGTTGTTATCTAATTCCCCAATTTCCATTTGAATCCTGTATAAATCTGCCAATCCAGAACTTCCACCCTGTGAACCCATTGAACTATTCTGCATAGATGGTGCTTGCTGTACACTGCCAGAATTTATTGTATTCCCTGAGCTTCCTCCCATGCTATTCATTCCGGATGAATTAGAAGAAGTACTTTGCGAATTG
>DNNS01000391.1 GCA_003497555.1 Spirochaetia bacterium | reverse complement strand
AGAAAGCTCATTTAGCTTCTTTACGGCGCTTGTTTAAATAAAAATCAAATTTAAAACAGCCTACACCATGGCAAGAGGTATGTCGTCTAATTTTAATAGAATTTATAATCAGCATGACCGAACGAATGGGTGAGATTTATTTCTTGGGTAAACAAAACAGTAAAGTATATTTTTAATAAAATGCTAAAAATAAATTCTCACGGGAAGTAAAAAAATAGTATGCACCATGATATCAAGTATTTTCTTTGTGGTATAAATATAGACGGCGCACCCAGCGGGAATTTGTGAGATTCATTTGTGAGATTCATTTGTCGTTTGCGCTCTTTTTTTATCCATATTATAATACGATAAAATAAGCAAGGAGCAAATCATGACCAGCTATAAAGAATTGGGACTCGTAAACAGCAAAGAAATGTTCAAAAAGGCGGTAAACGGCGGGTTCGCTGTTCCGGCTTTTAATTTTAATAACATGGAACAAATGCAGGCGATTCTGCAGGCTTGTGTTGAAACCGGCTCACCGGTAATTCTGCAGGTATCGTCCGGTGCGCGTAAATACGCCAACCAGACACTGCTGCGGTATATGGCCCAGGGTGCGGTTGAGTACGCCAAGGAATTAGGCAAAAATATTCCCATAGTACTTCATCTTGACCATGGCGATACTTTCGAACTGTGTAAAAGCTGCATTGATACGGGCTTTTCATCGGTAATGATTGACGGTTCGCATCATTCCTATGAAAAAAATATTGAACTCACCAAACAGGTGGTAGATTATGCCCACAAACATGATGTAACTGTAGAGGGTGAGCTGGGAGTTCTTTCCGGAATTGAAGACGATGTGGTTGCCGCCAAATCCGTATATACTTCCCCTGATCAGGTTATTGATTTTACCAAAAAAACCGGAGTTGATTCACTGGCTATATCCATAGGAACATCACACGGCGCCAATAAATTCAAGCCTGAACAATGTACCCGCTCGGCTGATGGAATCCTTATTCCGCCGCCCCTGCGCTTTGATATTCTGGAAGAAATTGAAAAAAAACTTCCCGGTTTTCCCATTGTTCTGCACGGCGCTTCATCCGTACCGCAGGATCTTATCAAAATAATCAACAGCAACGGCGGAAAACTGAAAGATTCCGTCGGTATACCTGAAGAGCAGCTGCGCCGCGCAGCCAAGTCCGCAGTATGTAAAATTAATATTGACTCCGACGGACGCCTGGCCATGACCGCTGCGGTACGCAAGGTATTTGTTGAACAGCCCCAGGAATTTGATCCGCGTAAATACCTGGGTCCGGCCCGGGATGCGCTCAAGACCCTGTATATGCATAAAATTAAAAATGTTCTGGGCTCTGAAGGTAAAGCCTGATTGCCCTTTTGGCGAAACCTTTTAATAACTGCCGGCATTGTTTTTCTGATAGCCGGGTTGTCCTGTGCGCGCAGCGGAATAAAAACCAGTATTAAAGCACTTCCGGCAACCGATGAAGGCTGTGCCACACCGGCAAACTATAATTTAATACGAAAAAAAATTTACAGCGCCTGCAGTCCTGATACAGCCACACAGCTTGAAAAGTTTATTGCTTTTTATACTGTCTTTAATGAAGATCCCCATGGAGATATAGATTATTTATTCGGACGTTTTATTCTTGATAATTATCAGACTGAAACGTTTGCCGGGTATTTTCGCAAATTAAATGCGGAAATCAAACCGCTTTTTGGCATCTCGGAAAGTAAAACCGGATTACTGTATAATAAACAGCACTGGCAATCCATGGTTTCTCCGCATACCAGGCCCAATAATTACCAGTTAGAATCTCTTGCCGCAGAAGCGCTTTACCGCGGGAATTTTCTTCCGGCTTCCAACCAGGCTGAATTTTCCAGCAATATAAAAATACTGGAATTTTTTTATAAATATTACCCGGATTCCTCTTTTTTAGCCGGGTACTATACCAACGAATTGTATTTTCCTGCGGTGTTTGCCGGAAAAAACAAAAAGCGATATATGGAAATAAAAACCCTGCTTGATGAAACGCTGCTGATCGGCACCAATTCCGATTTTTATTTTCTGGAAGGGAATTTTATCAGCGCCCGCAACAAACCCAATGTGATTTTTTCGCGTATCATTAACCCGCTTGAACCCTGGGAAGAAATCAGGGTGCTGCGTACTGCTGGAACCAATGAAAACCGCTGGATTCAAATCATGTTTGCCTGCGGCAAGACTGCGTTTATTGAGCGGGAATTCCTTGATACCAATACTGAATTATATTCGGATCAAAAGATGTTGGCGGAATACCGCCGGGCGCTAAAAGCATATTATGAATCCGATTATCTTCCGGCTGCCCGGATAATCTCGCCCCTGACTGTAAAAAACAGCCCGGCTCTGGCTGAAAAAAGCATAGTGTTTCTTTATCGAATCAATGGTAAAATTGCAGAACTGGCAACAGCGCGCAATAGCCCCTATACCGGATACATCCGCAGGCAGCCTGCTTATTTTGAATATGATGAAAGCAGCAAATCTTTTAAATCCGGCAATCTGCTGGTACAGTATATGCGATCCCGGTTTCCCCGGAGCAGTTATTTTTTTTATTTCAACTAGGCTGGTTTTTTAATGAGTATTATCAACGATTTAAAAAAAGGTATAATTCCCGGACATCTCAAACAGGCTGCTCAGTATGAAAACCTTGAGAGCTCAGTTCTGGCAAAAGGCATAATTGACGGAACAATCTGCCTTCCCCAAAACCGGGTCAGAAAACTTGTTTTTCCCAGGGCAGTCGGTGCAGGACTTTCGGTAAAAATCAATGCCAACATAGGATCATCGCCTTATGACATGAGCATAGAAAATGAAAGGGCAAAACTGGCCGCGGCACTTTCAGCCGGGGCTGACGCAGTAATGGATCTTTCTTTAGGCAGCCTTCAGAATGAAATCAGACGCATGGTCCTTGCTGAATCATCTGTAATGGTGGGAACAGTTCCTTTATATCAGACCGCGTTTGAACTTTCCCGCAGCAGCCGCAGTTTTTCAGACATGACAATTAATGATTTTTTAGCGGTTATCAGGGCCCAGGCTGCCGAGGGCGTTGATTTCATGACTATCCACTCAGGAATAACCATGAGTTCTCTGGAACGCATGGAAAAGCAGGGAAGGCTTCTTAATGTGGTTTCCCGGGGCGGATCCATGCTGGTGGAATGGATTAAAAAAAATAAAAAAGAATCTCCGCTATATGAATATTTTGATGAAATTTGCGCAATACTGGCTGAATATGACGTTACAATCTCGCTTGGTGACGGTATGAGACCGGGCGCCGTACTTGATGCCACAGATCATGCCCAGATTGACGAACTTATTACCCTGGGTGCTCTGGCCGGACGGGCGAGGGATATGGGCCTGCAGGTAATAATTGAAGGCCCGGGGCACATGCCCCTTAATCAGATAGAGGCAAATATACTTCTTGAAAAAAAACTTTGCGCAGGCGCGCCTTTTTATGTCCTGGGCCCCCTGGTTACCGATATTGCTCCCGGGTATGATCATATCACCTGCGCCATCGGCGGAGCTTTGGCTGCCTGGGCCGGAGCTGATTTTCTTTGTTATGTAACCCCTTCCGAGCATCTCAAGCTTCCCTCGGTTGATGATGTACGCGATGGAGTTATTGCCGCTAAAATTGCCGCGCAGGCTGCGGACCTTGCCCGGGGAAATAAAAAAGCCCTGGAAAAAGAAAAACACATGGCAAATGCGCGGCGCAGTCTTGACTGGGAAAAACAAATTGCGCTTTCCGTTAACCCTGATAAGGCACGCCGTTACCGCCTGGATTCAAAATTAGGTAAAAATGATAAAATATGCACCATGTGCGGAGAATTCTGCGCTATTGACCGGCTAAATGCCCTGGAGGAGCCCGGAAAAAAATGAAAATAAATACCGGTGAAGAAGAATTTCAGAAAAACATTGAAAAACTGCAGAAGGATTCGCTGGCTGCGGCCCCGCGTTATAAAATCAGCGTTCTGAAATATTTATTAAATGCCAATGTACGCAAGCTGATTGAAGAACACGCTTCCCTGCGCCTGGAAAATGATCAGATAAAAGAAGCACTGGGCCGCAGTGAAAAAGAAGCCAGGGCTTATGAACTGCAGGTCCGCGAGCTGATGAAAATTGATTTTAATGATTTTGACGTGATACGCGCCAAAGCCGATCGTTATGACAATTGTGAACAGGCGCTAAAATCCGTCCGGGAGCATTATAAAAAATTTTCCGTTATAGTCGAGAAACGGAGAATTGCTGCATTGTTAGCATCCGGCCTTGAGCAGATTACCGAAACCAAAGACAGCATTCAGAAACTTAAAATTTATAAACAGCTTATTACCGCGCTGCGCGATTTCTCTCTGGCTGCGGATTCTGCCAGAAATTTTCTCGAAAACGAAAATAATTTCAGAAATATCCGGCCCTTTGAAGATTTTATCGAATCCATGCGCCGGCTGAGCGAAACCGAAAACGAACTGAAAGAATTTACCGGCAGATGCCATGAAGAAATAACAAAAGCTCTTGAGCTTTAAATTTTTAATAAATCCCGACTGCCCGGTATTTTTTTCCTGCCGAGCTGTTTAAACAGAGCATTTATACCGAGTCCGCAAAAAATAACAGAACAATGAAGCATGATAAATTTCTCTCAATAACAAATCCGACAGGGCTTGCCTCAACATGCTGAATTCAGTTATCCCGATCAGCAATGATTTNNAGATCATTGCTTTGCGGTATAAAGGCTGCTCGCGGAGCCGTTTTTCTTAATTACCGGGCAAACCCGGATTAATAAAGAGCGCCGATGTTAAAAAAAAATGATATTTTATTTTTAATAACCGCTGCGGCACTGCTTTCTGCCGGTCTGAGATTTTTCTTTTTTAAAGGTCTGGCGGTAGAATCAAATTCCATGTTTCCGCTGCTGCAGCAGGGCGACCAGATCATTATTCTGAAAAAAAATCCGTTTTTCCGACTGCATACCGGCGATTTGGCGGTATGCAGGCTTAATCCCGGGCAGGCTTTAACCTGCCGTCTTGCGGGGAGAGGAAATCTGATAATCAAACGGGCTGTGCGTATTGATGAATCGGGAATTTTTCTGTTAGGCGATAATTATACTAACAGTCTTGACTCGCGGGTATTCGGCACTGTAAGCAGCGGGCAGATTGTAGGCAAGGCGCTGTTAATTATTTATCCCCTGCGCCGGGCGGGATTCCTTGCGCCCCGGCATAAGCGCTGATTACGGCTGCAAATTCCTCTGCGCTTTTATAAACAAGATGCAGGCTGTCGGTAGTGATATAACTGCGATCCGACGAAGGCTGCAGAAGATTTTCAGCTCCGAATTTTTCAATAATCTTTTCTCGGACCCAGGCCGGACGCCGCGCCTGCCTGATTTTTATATCTACCGGCATTTCAAAAAAAATAATTTTAACACCCTGTGCGGAAAAATGACCGCAATATTCTTCCAGCTGGCTGATACGGTTTGCTATTTTTTCATATTCCGGCTCCTGCATGTTAAGCCGGTAAAACAGATTAAGATTTTCCGAAAATATTTTTTCATCACGCCCCTGGGCTCTTTTTTCCTTAACGGTTTTGGCCCGCAAGCCGATTACCGCATCGGTCAGAACGCCTGAGGGTTTGTATTGATCGCGCAGCACCGGTAAAAATTGGCGCCAGGCCGGCAGCAAAGGGGGGGAAAAAATATTAAGCAGCGAGCGGTCAACTTCGCCTTCGATTATATTAATTTCTACCAGCAGCAGCCGCGGGAGTTTCGGTTTTTTTTTTATAAATTCCATACCGGTATAAGGGCTGCCCCCGTGAAAGGAAAGATTATATAACCAGCCCGGGAAAAACTCATCTTCCATGCGTGCGGAAAGCGACGAGCCTACTATTACTGCCGGAAAGTATTTTGGGGAATATAGATAGCGTTCCGCCTTTATAATGTTTTTCTGCCGGTCAGACTGTCCGTGTGCCGGTTTTATCACTTTGGCATTAACCAGCAGGGAATAAACCAAAAAACAGAACAGAGCGGCTGTTACGGTGATTAGCAAAAAGCCGGATTTAGAATTGGAAGTAAATGAAGGCACCGGGTTCTCCGCTGTTGATTATTATTAAAAAAAGCATCACACCGTAAACAAACGGCGCGGCATATGAAAATACAGCCTTAAACTGATTATACTCAGACTGCAGGGCATGCAGAATATAATAAAAAATTACCGGTAAAGAATACAGTAATACCGCAAAAACCAGCGAGGTTTTATGGGCAGTATTGATATTGGAAAAAAAAGCTGATATAAAAAACAGTACATGTTTGAATTCAGGCAGTTTGAATAAAAGCCAGGATATGGTTACAAAGAAAAATACCAGTAAAATACGCAAAAACAACACAGCAGGCTTTTCCAGAAAATTTTTGACTTTAGCGCTCATAAGCTTGCCGATAAATCTTTCTATGGCTAAAGCCAGGCCGTGCCAGGTTCCCCAAATGGCATAACTCCAGGCAGCGCCATGCCAGAGACCGCCTAAAAACATTACTATAAATAAATTAAAATACGTGCGCAGACTTCCCTTGCGGTTTCCCCCCAGGGAAATATATAAATATTCCTTCAGCCAGGAAGATAGTGAAATATGCCAGCGGCTCCAGAATTCGCTGCACGATTTAGCCAAATAGGGAAAATTAAAATTGATGCGCAGAGTGTACCCGAAGAGCGCAGCCAGGCCGATTGCAATCAGCGAGTAACCGGCAAAATCGGCAAAAATCTGCATGGAATATCCAAACAAAGCAGAAAGGAGCGTAAGGGTGGAAAGAGAATTAAAAAATGGCCAGGAAATCCATACAGTATAATCTTTAAGGTTATCGGCAATTACGGTTTTAAGAAAATATCCGGTAACAAGCGCTTTAACCGCAAAGTTCCAGTCAATATCTTTTAAAAATTTACCTTTTATTTGCGGCAGAAAATCATAGGCTTTGACAATCGGGCCAGCTACTAACTGCGGGAAAAAAGCGATAAAAAGCGCAGTCTGCCTGAGATGCCCCGTAAAATCAAGCGCAATCTGTACCTGGTAATCCGGCCGTTTTTCATAGCGGCTGCGAAGAACATCAGCCAACAGGCTTATACCCTGAAAAGTGTAAAAAGAAATTCCTACCGGTAATGGTATGGAAAGCAGAAATCCGGCAATATGATCTGCCGGGAGAAATGTCCGCGCCAACAGACTGCTGTATTTAAAAAAAGCGAGGATGAGCAGATTGGCGGTAATGCCTGCAGCTGCCCATGCTTTTTGGGCCCGGCTGTGCGCTATTCTGAAACTGACCAGGGCGTTTAACAGGATGGAGCCGATCAGCAGAATTACCAGAAGGGGTATGTGCCAGGCGTAAAAAACAAAACTGGAAATAATTAATAACAGCAACTGAAAGTTTTGGGCGCCGGGCAGATAATAAATAATAAAAGTTATTATAAATAAAATTAAAAATTCAGGAGTGTGAAAAAGCACAGTAATTGTATCGTTATAGAAATAATATTTGTTATTCTATTATTACGGTTATTTCCGAAAAAATATTTTTTGCTGTGGTCAGAGTTTCAAGATCACTGTAAAGACCGCTGTCACTTCCTGTTTCCCCTGATCTGCCTGCTAATTGTAAATTATATTCACCGGGTCCGGTCAAGTCAACGGCTGCCCTGTATACAACCGGCGGCTGGCCGTTAAATGCAGATTCCTGGCGGTCTTTATGATATTTGGTATTGTGATCAAAAGATTTGTTGATTTCAGCACATATTATTATTTTTTTTAACTCAGCAGGCTGTATCATCGACAGCAGGGAAAACGAACCAGCCGGTGTAGCCGCAGTAACAGTATCCGGCAGGGGGGTGTTTTTGGTCGGAACAGGTAATCCGTTTTTCCGCAGGAGATTCAGCCAGTAAGGTGCGCACATATCGCGGCCGGTTTCATCCGGTTTAAATTTGCCGAATTTCCAGTTTTGTTTTCCAAATCCGGCAGTAACATAAAGCGTTTCAATAAAATTGCCATTAATATCTTCTGCCCAAACTGCTATCTGCGGTGTGATTTTTATGGAAAAAAAACCGAATTTTTGGGTATGCATGAAAAAAGGCCCCCTGGTAAAACGTATTTTTATTTTTTTACCTGTTATATCCTGTCTGGTGTTAATAACAGCAGAGTCATTGACAGCCGGACCCATGGTACAACCGATAAAGAATACAATTGCAGAAAAAAGTATAGTTTTCATAAATACTCCGTTTGCTTTCATGAAATAATTTACAAAGTAATATTAACACAATCACACCGGCAAGTCAACCTCTGTGGTTTCTCTTCTTCAATTAATCAATTTACGGAACTATGTTTTATTTTGATAAAATCGTGTCGCGAAAAATTTGCTTTTACTTCTTTTTTTTTGTATAATACCCCGCAGTTACGAGGTTAATTATGATAACACAAGAAGCTGTGCAAAAAGTACTCACTGATGAAATAAGGCCCATGCTCATGCGCGACGGCGGCAATATCGAGCTTCTTCGGGTTGAAGACAATACTGTTTATGTAAGACTGCAGGGTGCATGTGCGCACTGCCAGGGTGCAGTAATGACCCTCAAATTCGGGGTTGAAAAAATTCTTAAGGAAAAATTTCCGGAACTCAAAGAAGTAGTAAATGAATAATTTTTCCCTGCCGGGTGACTTTTTTTGGAAATGACGCGCAGTCATGAAGAAAATACAACCATTATCTCCAGGCAGGATAAATGTCTCGTCTTAAGCTGCGCTGTTCTATGGCGTGAAGTCTCTTATTTTGCAGCTCTTTCCTCTCAAGTCTACGACCTTAAATTTATTGATCAGAATCTTCACAATCAGCCGGCGGAATTAAAAAAATACCTGCAGACTGAAATAAATAATGCCGGCGGTTATCAGGCGGTTATGCTATGCTACGGTCTTTGCAGTAATGCAGTAGACGGTTTAACAGCAGGGAAACGTCCGCTGGTGCTTTTTGCCGTGCATGACTGTATCAGTTTTTTTCTCGGCTCCGCAGGCCGTTACCGTGAAATTTACGATAAAAATCCGGGTATTTACTGGTACACACCGGGCTGGATCGATCATACGCTTATGCCCGGTAAACAGCGTTATGATTATCTCTTGGCAGATTACCGGGAAAAATACGGAGAAGACAACGCTTTGTATCTTATGGAAACTGAACAGAACTGGTTTAAAAAATATGGTACGGCAGCTTATATAGATTTGGGATTTTTACAGGCAGATCGTTACCGTGAATTCACCAGAAAATGCGCTAACTGGCTCGGCTGGAAATTCTGCGAATATCAGGGCGATGCGTCCTTATTTCGGAATTTTTTCAATCAGGAATGGAAAAGCCGGGATATCATGGTAATTAATCCCGGAGAAGCGGTAAGAGCTTCATATAACAACAACATTTTATGCTCGTGCCTGGAGGCAAAATGAAAGGAATATTACTGCTGGAAGACGGTCTTGAACTTTCCGGCACGCTCTTTGGAAGCTGCGGTTTTTCCGGCGGAGAAATCGTTTTTAATACTTCCATGACCGGTTATCAGGAAATTCTCTCCGACCCGTCATATTACGGCCAGCTGATTGTCATGACTTTCCCTTTAATCGGTATTTACGGAATAAACCCTGATGATTTTGAATCGGACAGTCCCAGGGCAGCGGGTTTTATTGTAAAAGAAATTGCCCCTGCAGCCAGTAATTTTACAGCCGAATATTCGCTTGATGCCTTTTTCCGCAAACATAATATGACCGGCATATCGGGAATTGACACCCGTTTTCTGACAAGGCATATCCGCAGCCGCGGGGCCATGCGCGCAGTTTACGGGCCGGAAAAAACCCGCAGAGATCTGATTGAAAAAATTAAAAAACTTCCGCAGATGCAGGGAGCCGATCTGGTTCAGTATGCCGGCTGCAAATCGCGCTATGTTTATGCCGAAGCCCCCGAAGGTTCTCTTAAAATCGGCGTTATTGACTGCGGAATAAAAACCAATATTTTACGCCTTCTGGCCCAAGACGGCATAAAAGTTATCTGCTATCCGCCGCGTTTTGCCATTGAAGAAATCAGTAACGACAATATTCACGGTCTGCTTTTATCAAACGGCCCGGGTGATCCGGAACCCCTGAATTATATCTATGAACCGGTA
>DNNS01000390.1:5264-6543 GCA_003497555.1 Spirochaetia bacterium | reverse complement strand
TATATCAAGTATTTCCCATGCCCGGGCAAGCCGGTTCAATTCTTGCCGGCAAATTGAACAGCCCGCAAGATGCTTTTCGATTTTTAAACATTCAGGAGCCGTTAATTCCTTGTCTATATAAGCTGATAACGTTTTTTTGACTATTCTGCATTTCATACTGTTACTCTTCTCAATTAGACATCTCATT
The DNA here is from genome assembly GCA_003497555.1 of Spirochaetia bacterium. GTDB lineage: Bacteria > Spirochaetota > UBA12135 > UBA12135 > UBA12135 > UBA12135. The sequence goes on along the minus strand of DNNS01000390.1, from coordinate 6,356 downwards.
TTTCAAAAACCTTCATTTGGCCGTTACAATGGGCGAAATTTTTATTTTTAAATTTTCTTTGGCTCGTTGTAACAGGGAATCAACTGCCGGGATTGTGCAGTTCATAATTTTTGCTATTTCATCATAAGAAAGTTTTTCATATTTCTTTAAAATTACAGCGGTTTGCTGTCTGTGCGGCAATGAAGCAACCGCATTTCTGATAAAATTTGTCAATTCGGAATTTTCCATGTTTTCAGCCGGGAAAAAATTTTTATCGGAATCGGAAATCTCGCCAATACTTGCCAGGGATATTGTTTTTATTTTTTTAATTTTTCTTAGTTTATTTAAACTATGATTAACCGTGATCCGGTAGATCCAGGTTGATAATGCCGCTTTCGGCTTATAACTGTCTGCGGAATTGTATATTTTCATAAACACATCCTGGGTTATATCTTCCGCCAGGCCTTTATCCTGAACATAGCGGAAAGCTACATTCATTACCAGTTTTTTATATTTGATCATAATCTGCTCAAAGGCGGAAATATCACCTCCCGCAAAATCAAGCATCAGGTTTGTATCAGACTGCAATATCATTCTCTCTGGTATATAGTCTTCCGTTATCTACGTCGTTGCCGCACATTGTGTAAGTTAGCCGCTTCCGGGCAATCCCTGCGCGGCACGCCTTACATCGTGTGAGTTGCCATGTATCTGGCTGATTCCGAAAGGTTTTAAGTTTATTATACCACTATATCTCTGAGAACAACTCATTCTATTTTCATCCTTCGGACATGATGAATCCCTGATAAATAGCCTTTTATTCCGTTATTCATCTTAAGATGAATGCCGTGATTTTATAACTCACTATATATATTAAACACCGGAATATAAAAAAACCTTCGGTAATTTTAATAATATTAATTTTTAACGCATACCAGTTAATAACTGGCTTATTTGCTGCCCAAAAAGGCATTTCTCAAATATTAAAAGTATGATCTTTGCCTTAAAACGTCCCAGTTTTTTTTTGATAAAAGCGGAAATTTATGATTATAAAATATTATTTGGGCGCGATTTTTTTTCTTGGGTACGTGTTTATATTTAGTCTGCAGAAAATGC
>DNNS01000390.1:0-5225 GCA_003497555.1 Spirochaetia bacterium | reverse complement strand
CTAAAATTTAGTACACAGGGGCAGGCTTTATTATTTTATTTAACCAAGAAATAAATTTGCACCCATATCATTTGGAAAAATACCCTTTTTATTATAGAATACAAAGCGTCTGCAGCAAGCAGAAATACGCTATAAAAGGTATAAAAAACATCTGTGATAACCGCTGTACTAATTCCCTGTTATAATGAAGAACGAACAATTTCCAAAGTTGTACAAGACTTTAAGACTCATCTGCCTGGCAGTAAAATCTACGTTTACGATAATAATTCTACAGACCGCACGGCAGAATATGCAGCAGCGGCCGGGGCAATTGTAAAAAGCGAACTGCGGCGCGGCAAGGGTAATGTAATCCGCTCCATGTTCAGCGACATTGATGCTGATATTTATATCATGGTTGACGGAGACGATACTTATCCGGCGGAAATCGCAGCCAGTTTGGCTGAAGAAATAAAAAACTACCGGGCTGATATGGTAATCGGTGACCGAATAACAAACGGCGCATATATTCATGAAAACAAGCGTCTTTTTCATACCTTTGGGAATTCTCTGGTTGTTAATCTTATAAATTTTCTGTTTTCTGCCAAATTAAAAGACGTTATGAGCGGTTATAGGGCTTTTAGCCGCAAATTTGTCAAAAATGTTCCTCTTTTAAGCCCGGGTTTTCAGATTGAAGTTGAAATGACCCTGCATGCGCTTGATAAAAGATATTTAATCAAAGAAATACCTGTTGATTACAGAGATCGGCCTCCGGGCAGTGCCAGTAAATTGAACACCATCAGTGATGGGATTTTAATTCTAAAAGATATTTTTATGATTTTTAAAGACTATAAACCTTTACTTTTTTTTAGCGCTTCAGCTTTGCTGTGTTTTATCTGCGGATTGCTTTTAGGAGTACTGCCGGTTTATGAATTTATTAAATATAAATATGTTTATCGGGTGCCATCCGCGATTGTAGCCACCGGTTTTATGATAATATCATTATTAGCGTTTGCCATGGGAGTAATACTTGATACTGTTGCCAGATTTCATAAGCAGGATTATGAACTCAGGCTCAGGGATTATAAAAACCGACAATAATTATCTAAAAATTCAGCGGCTCTACCGATATTGCCAGGAGGTTTTCAAGCGACGTCCGGTAATATACAGGTTTGCATAAATATAAATAAGGGAGCCTGATAAAATCCCATTCTGCCAAATGATAACTGCCCTGTTTTATTGTTATTATATGCGAAGGCGGAGTAAAATCAAAAGAACCGCAGTTTAATAGCGGCAGTTTATCGCGGTACAGCACCCGGTTTTGTAATAAAAAATTATAATCCTCAAAAATACCGCAAAACCGCCTGTCATCCCCAAAAACCTTTTTCAAAATTCCGCAATATTCGTAAAAACGCCATCCCCGTCTCTGGACATTAAGATCAGTTGTATAATCATCAATAAGAAAAGAAACATTGTTTTGTATGGTTTTATTGCCCGTTATCTGCATACTTATTGACAGCTGTTTGAAATATTCGTGCAAATATCCGCGGTAATAATTGATATTGGAAAATATACACAAGGAAATAAGCATACTGATAATAAAAGACTGTGTACCCCGTGTTAAGAAAAATAAATCGGCAGCCAAACGGGTGGAATAATATAATAAAACAGCAGCTCCCAGCGGAACTAAAAGCTGATGCCGGCTCAGGGCGTCATAATTCTGAGGAATTTTCCCTACCGCCAGATAAGGAAAAAGACCGGCTGTTAAAATAATTANNACCAAAAGCTATTCCAGGCAGAAGACTGTTTTTCTTTTCAATAATCAACCGGTTTCCCAAAATGGCAGCAATAAACAGCGCAAAAGCCAGTGCCATAAAGAACGATACTCCGGATAAAGATAAATCCAAAACCTGGAAAAAGGATTTATAAAAAGCATAGGGAATATTTACCGGACTGCCGAGAATTTTACTTAAATAAATATCGTTATATGCTCCCTTGTTCCACAAAGCCGGCTGTAAAAAACGCATTTTTATAACCCAAAATACCATTACAATAACAGCATAATCAATATGCCTGCAGGCCGTTTTCAGCCAGATTTGCGGCCTTTGTCTGAGCAGATTTTTTTGTATTATGATATAAAAAATAAACACTGCAAAAAAAAATAAAAAAGAATTGGTAGAAAACGATATCAGAAATAATAACGGCGATAAACAACGCGATATTATGGAATTATTTTGTATTGAGCGGCTGTATAGATAGAATCCAGTCCAGAAGCAGGCATGACTGAGCGCATAACCCGAGCAGGGAATAACATTTATGCGCATACTGTTAACCGGAAAAACCGCGAATAATACGGCAAGAATTAATATCTCATTTTTTTCCAAAAACTTCAGCGATTTTAGAATTTGATACACAAACCAGACGGAAACAAAATACAAAATAAAAATAACAATCCGGGCGCTTACAAGATAATCGCGCCCTATGGTAATCAACCTGATAAAATATCCAAACCAGATATTCCCGTTGGTTTGAAATTCCCTGTTGGCAACTGAAAACGGTATATTTATAAATGACCAGTCATCCCAGAAGGCGCCGGGATTAAGCGGCATTAAAAAAAAAGCGGAAAAATAAACCGCTGCTATAAGTAAAAAATCATTTTGCCGTATTTTTTCAAGCCATTTCATATATTTTTCTCCTCAAATAAAATATGCCCTAATTTACAAGCGGCCGGTTTTTATTAAAAAAGTATAACCCGTTTGTTTTTAAAATACAAGCCATCCTTTATCTTACAAATACTTTATTTTGTCAGGGAATCATCCCTGAAATATCTTAAAAAATTTGATTTTTTCCCTTAAAAACAGTAGACTAATTCAACAGCAAGACGACCTAAAAGGATTTTATTGTGAAAGAAAAAAATACTGCTTTGTCAGCGCAAAACGAGTCTCTGAAAACCTCTTATGAACGGCATCTTAAATACTCCCTGGCTAAAGATGAATATTCAGCCACCCGTCATGATCAATACAAATGCCTTGCTCTTGCCATACGCGACCGGCTCATGGAACGCTGGATACAAACCCAGCAGATGTATTATAAAAAAGACGTCAAACGCGTATATTATCTTTCACTGGAATTTTTAATCGGTCGCACACTCGGCAATGCCATAATTAATCTCGGTATGATGAACGAAACCCTGACTTTATGCAAAGAACTCGATTTATCATATCAGGAACTTGAAGAAATCGAAAACGACGCCGGTCTCGGCAACGGCGGCCTTGGCCGTCTGGCTGCCTGTTTTCTTGATTCCATGGCAACACTTGAGCTTCCCGGATACGGTTATGGAATCCGCTACGATTACGGTCTTTTTTATCAGAAAATTATCGACGGCTGGCAGATGGAAACTCCTGACAACTGGCTGCGCTACGGCAATCCCTGGGAAATCGAAAGACCTGAATTTTTATATCCTATTAAATTCTACGGCCGGGTTATTAATAAATTAGATGAAAAAGGAAATATGCATTTTCACTGGATTGACACCCAGGATGTAATGGCTTTAGCCTATGATACTCCGATACCCGGGTACAACAACAATACAGTAAATAATATGCGTCTGTGGTCGGCAAAATCCACCCGCGATTTTAACCTTGATTATTTTAATCACGGTGATTATGAAAAAGCGGTTTCCGACAAAGCCAGTTCCGAAACTATTTCCAAGGTGTTATATCCAAATGACAATATGTTTGAAGGCAAGGAACTGCGCCTGCGCCAGGAATATTTTTTTGTCTCTGCTACCCTGCAGGATATTATACGCCGATATAAAAAAACCTACAAAACCGACTTCAGCAAATTTCCGGATAAAGTCGCCATACAGCTTAACGATACACATCCTGCTGTTGCCATTGCCGAATTAATGCGTCTATTGGTTGATAAAGAAAACTTGCTTTGGGATGATGCCTGGAAAATTACTACCGGCACTTTCGGATATACCAACCATACGGTACTGCCTGAAGCTCTGGAAAAATGGCAAGTCGGTCTGCTGGAACGCGTACTGCCAAGACATATGCAGATTATTTTTGAAATTAATTTCCGTTTTCTGGAATCGGTAAAAAAAATCTATCCGAAAAACGATGACATACTGCGCAAACTTTCCATTATAGAAGAAGGCGCCGGAAAAAGCGTGCGCATGGCCTATCTGGCTATTGTCGGCAGCCATTCTGTAAACGGCGTGGCGGAACTTCATACGGAAATTATTAAAAAAGACGTCTTTGATGATTTTTTTAAACTATGGCCGGAGAAATTCAACAATAAAACCAACGGCATTACCCAAAGACGCTGGTTAAAACTCTGTAATCCCAAACTCTCCGAATTAATTACATCCGTAATCGGCTCCGGGTGGACAACCGATCTTTACGAATTAAAAAAGCTTCTCCCCTGGGCGGAAAAAAGTGATTTCCGGAAAAAATGGGCTGAAATAAAAAAAGATAATAAAATACGTCTTTCCGAATACATTAAACAGGCAAATGGAATTGATATAAATTCCGGTTCACTTTTCAGCTGTCAGGCCAAACGCATGCACGAATATAAACGTCAACTGCTTAATGTTCTGCATATTATCCGTCTTTATAATCTGGTTAAAAACGGCGCTGACATTATCCCGCGTACTTTTATTTTTTCCGGAAAAGCTGCGCCCGGATATTATATGGCCAAACTTATTATCAAACTGATAAATTCTGTTGCCGAGATTGTTAATAACGATCCCAAGGTGCACGGGCTTATTAAAGTGGTTTTCCTGGCCAATTATTCCGTATCGCTTGCGGAAAAAATCATGCCGGCCGTTGAGCTTTCCGAACAGATTTCCACTGCAGGTACAGAAGCTTCCGGAACCGGCAATATGAAATTTTCACTGAACGGCGCCCTTACCATAGGCACTCTTGACGGCGCCAATGTTGAAATAGCAGAAGAAGTGGGCAAAGATAACATTTTTATTTTCGGGCTTACTTCTGATCAGATTATCAGAAAAAAAATGCAGGGTTATAACCCCTGGCATTATTACAACAGCGATAGTGAGCTTAAAAATGTTCTTGATATGATTTCCGGGGGATTTTTTTCGCCTGATGCTCCTGAACGTTTTAAACCCCTAGCCAACAATTTACTGGGAAACGGAGATTACTATATGCTGTTAGCGGATTTTCGTTCCTATTGTAACAGTCAGGATGAAGTAAACCGCACATATAAAGATCAAACCTTATGGA
>DNNS01000389.1 GCA_003497555.1 Spirochaetia bacterium | reverse complement strand
TATTCGGTATGCGGTTCTTTTAAAATTGCCGGATATTTTCTGAAAAAACTGGCAAAGCCCCGGCGCTTCGGATAAGTTTCATTGTTCCCGGAAATGTTTTTTTACAAATTTCTTCGGCTTGTTATTCTGCTGGAATTTTAAATCTTACGGGGGCGATTTTTTTGGTTTTTAATGGAAAATCATTGTATTATATAGACAATAAAATGATCCGGACTCTGGTTTATAAACAACAAACTATCTGAAATTACCTGTAAAATAAATAATCATTACACCCGAAACCGCACTATGCACCGATAAAATTTTAATCTAAAATTTATCAGAATATATGAATAAAGAAATATTACGCAGACGCACCCTGGCCATAATATCGCATCCTGATGCAGGGAAAACAACCTTGACCGAGAAATTACTGCTTTACGGCGGAGCTTTGGAACTTGCCGGATCGGTTACAGTCAAGAAAAAACAGCGCGATACGGCTTCTGACTGGATGGAACTGGAAAAAAAACGCGGCATTTCCATTTCTTCCACCGTACTGCAGTTTGAATATAATAATTTTAAATTTAACCTGCTTGATACGCCGGGCCATAAGGATTTTTCCGAAGACACCTATCGTGTACTGACAGCTGTCGACGGTGTCATCATGGTAATTGACGCTGCCAAGGGAATTGAAAGCCGTACGGTTAAGCTCTTTGAAATCTGCAGAAAACATGGAATTGCAATTTTTACATTTATGAACAAACTTGACCGCCCGGCCATGTCTCCGCTGGAGCTCATAGATCAAATAGAAAAAGTATTAGGCCTGCGTACTTTCCCTGTAAACTGGCCTATTGAAAACGGCTCGTCCTTCAAAGGGCTTTATGATCGGGTTCAAAAAGAAGTGCATCTTTTTGAAAGAACTCCCGGAGGCGTGTATAAAGCGCCTTTTACCATTCACTCCACTACAGATGAATCTTTTAAAAAAATTATGTTTGACAGCGTATATAATGAATTTATTGATGAAATAAATCTGCTTGAGCATGTTTATACCGATTTAAACAGAAAAAAAATTTTAGAAGGAGATCTTTCTCCTGTATATTTCGGAAGCGCAGCCAATAATTTCGGGGTTGAGCTCCTGCTAAAAGGTTATCTTGATTATTCCAGCCCGCCGCTTCCCAGAAAAACGTCCGCCGGTGAATTTTTAGCCATGGATAATCCGGATTTCTCCGCTTTCATCTTCAAGATCCAGACTAACATGAATCCCCAGCACCGGGACCGCATGGTATTTGCCAGGGTGTGCTCCGGAAAATTCCAGAGAGAGGAAAAGGTTTTTAATACCAGGACCCAAAAAGAAATCAGGCTTTCCAGCGCCCACAATGTTTTCGGCAAGGAAAGAGAGACGGCCGATGAAGCTTATCCGGGTGATGTCATTGGTTTTATAACCAATGCCGATTTTAAAATCGGCGATACTGTCAGTTCCGATATTAATATAATTTTTGAAAAAATTCCGCGTTTTGCGCCCGAGCTTTTCGCTTATCTGAACAATACCAGTACCTCCAAATATAAATCATTCCGCAAGGGGCTCGATCATCTTATAACTGAAGATATTGTTCAGACTTTTCGCATTGACAATCATATAAAAAATGTTCCGCTGCTGGGCGCACTCGGTAATCTGCAGTTTGAAGTTCTGCAGTACCGTCTGCGCGACGAATACGGGGTAGAAACAAATCTTGAGGTACTGCCCTGGACGGTTTTGCGCTGGCTGAAAAATCCTGACGACAGGCTGGTAATTAAAAGCAAATTATCCTTCGGCGGAATTACGGGAACCGATGAGCACGGCAAACCGGTGGTTTTTTTTGAAAACAGCTGGAAACTGAAATATTTTGAAGATAATAATCCCGAAATACAGCTGGTTGATTTTTTAATTGAATTTTAAAATGGCTTTTTGCCGGCAGGGATTATCCTGTACAATAGATTGTATCCGAGGTCATAAATTATATGAAAAAAAATATTACTATCCCTGCTGCGTATGCATGCGTATATCTTTTCTGGGGTATTACCTATTATTTTATTCGCCTGGGCGTCGATAGTCTGCCGCCTTTTATACTTTTCGGCAGCCGCTTTATTATCAGCGGCAGTATTTTTCTGCTGATAACCGCCGGCTCCAGGCGCCCGGGCTTTAAAAAAATTTTTACTGCCATGCTGCTGGGCAGTCTTCTGCTGGGAGCCAATGCTCTTGTTACCATTGCTGAGCAAAAAATCGAAAGTTATCTGGCTGCTTTGATCCTGTCGGCAACGCCGCTAATGGTAGCGGTTTTTGACAGAATTTTTTCCGGTATAAAAATTTCCATAATAAAACTGGCGGGGGNNTTTTTTATGACGGAAAGAAAGTCGCAAGTCCATCTTTTGAAATTTTACTTCTGTTCGGAGCTTTGTTTTGCTGGGCCCTGGGAACCAGTATCGGGAAAAAACTTGATCTTCCGGAAAACGTCATTACTTCCAGCGGTATACAGATGCTCTGGGTCGGTCTGGCCGGTCTCCTGATTGCCGTGCTGCAGGGGCATAATGCAGCCCTGCTTTTTTCTGCCAGTATAAAATCACTGATCGGCCTCGGCGGGCTGCTTGTTTTCGGTTCCACCGGGTTTATTGCCTATACCTGGCTGGTAAAAAACGAACCGGCTATACGGGTTTCTTCCAGCGCCCTGGTGAATCCGGTGGTGGCTGTACTGGTCGGGCTTTTTATCGGCCGTGAAACTCCGGCGGTTTTACTGCTCCCGGGTTGTATATGTATTCTGTGCGGAATTACTTTTATGCTTTACGGAGAAAAAATTATAGCTGCTAAAAAATAAATTATAATTTATATTTTAGCGGCCGATACGGGGTTTCGGTATTTATTTAAAATGGAAGAATTTTAAAATGTAAATACCGGTTGGTTGTATTCTATATTTTTGATAAAATTCATAGNNCCCAAGAAAAAAAATCATATCCTGTGCATTTGTGAGTCTTGACATATAGTATCACCTATATTATAATAGTAACACTTTATTTGCGGATGTGTCTTATGAAAAATAAATTAATTTTTTGTTCGGGTATACTGACTGCGCTGCTTTGCGCGGATCTACCCCTGGATCTCGTTATTGATACGCTTGCCGGTTTCAGTTACCCTTTGCATTCTTTTTACGCTGAAAATGAAATAAACGCTGAAAAAAAAATCGGCGATCAGGGCTGGTATGCGGGTCTGGGCAATACACTTATTTATGAGCATCCCGGCGTTTCCGATGAATTTACATTATATACAGGAATCAGCATCAGGGAAATGCTGAAACTTTCCATTTATCCAAGATTAATTTTTAACGGAGAAATTTCTTTTTCTTCCGGAGCTGTTATTGCTTTAAATCATGATTTTAAAAAATCCGGCATCCGGATCTGCGATGAAAACGAATTTGAATTTAATTTCCATGATTATGTTTTTACCTATGTAAACACGCTTGAAATTTCCAGGGCATTTGCTATTAACGAAAACACGGAATTCAGCCTGTCGGTTGAAAATGAATTGTGCCTGTGCAGCGGAAATGCCGAAAATTGCCTGTGCGCCGGGCCGTGTATCACCTGCGGGATTTTTTCTTTATATGCCAATTATACTCTTGTTTTTGACAAACCAATGGTACACGGAACGGAAATTGGAGCTGTCCTGGCATTTTAAAAATATTAAAAAAAAAATCCGGAGAATTGCGCCTGTTTTATAATCTTTAAAAACGAAATAAATTGCTGGAATCAAATATTATTAATGAGAGGTAAATATGCATATGGCAGATGCGCTGCTTTCACCGGCAGCAGGAATAGTAATGTGGACAGCCAGTGCCGGTACATTAGTCTGGGCAGCAAAAAAAATTAAAAACGAAACTGACAGTAAGGTAATTCCCCTGATGGGAATATTAGGGGCATTTGTCTTTACTTCCCAGATGATTAATTTTACCATTCCCGGTACCGGCTCGAGCGGACATCTGGGCGGAGGTATGCTGCTGGCGATTCTACTGGGGCCTCACGCGGCATTTTTATCAATTGCATCAGTACTTCTGGTACAGGCGCTTTTTTTTGCCGACGGGGGGCTGCTCGCCCTGGGCTGTAATATTTTTAATATGGGTTTTATTCCGTGCTTTCTGGTATATCCGTTTATTTATAAACCGATTGAGGGGAATAATTCCGGCAAAACGCGAGCTGCTGCAGCTGTAATTTTTTCGGCAATTTGCGCTTTGGCGCTGGGCTCTCTGGGCGTTGTTCTGCAGACCGCGTTTTCAGGCATAAGCAGTATTCCTCTTTTCAAATTTATCCTGCTGATGCTGCCTATACATCTGGCCATTGGTACTGCCGAGGGCATCATTACCCTGGCGGTTGTCTCCTTTTTAAAAGAAGTCCGCCCTGATCTGACGAAAAGCAAGACAGCGGCTGATTTTAAAAAATATTTCATCATTATATCAGCCGCTGCTCTGATAACCGGCGGGGTTATATCCTGGTTTGCGTCTGCCAATCCTGACGGACTCGAGTGGGCTATTTTTCACAGCACCGGAACAGAAGAACCTGAAAGACCTGGCGCTTACTGGCATAATATATTTAGCGCCTTGCAGGAAAAACTCGCTTTTATGCCTGATTATTCATTCAAAACCGCAAGCCGGGAAAATTCCGCTATACAGGAAAACTGGCCGGCAGTTAACCCGGGGACATCGATCTCCGGAATTATCGGAGGCTTGCTGGTTGTTCTTGTTTTATCATCAGCCGGTATTATTCTCAGGCGCCGGAGTAAAAGAAGGTGAAAAACCGGGGTAATCCGGCAAATACTGTTGATTTTTCCGATTTTTTTGCCGGGAAAGACTCGTTTTTACACAAGCTTGCACCGGAAAGCAAACTGATTACCGTACTCATTTATTGCGCAGCAGTAATATCTTATCCCCGCTATGAAATTATTAAACTGCTTCCTATGGCAGCATTCCCGCTTTTTACCGCTGCCGCATCAGGGCTGCCTGCCGGTTATCTTGTGAAAAATCTTCTGCGGGCAGCGCCTTTTGTTTTGTTTATAGCCCTTGGCAATATTTTTTTTGATACCGGAACAATTGCAGCTCCCTGGGGCGGAACAGCAGCGGGCGGTTATCTATCCGCTTTATCAATTATAATAAAATTTATTTTTACCGTATCGGCCAGTATTATTCTTGCTGCGGTAACCGGTATCTATCCGTTATGCCGGGCCATGCAGAAAATCGGAGTACCGGAAATATTTGCCGTACAGATTCTTCTGGTGTACAGATATTTTTTTTTAATGTCTGAAGAAGCGGGCCGTTTGCAGAGAGCCTGTACACAGCGCTCATTCCGCCCGGGTCTTCCTTACCGCGTTTACCGAAGCATGGTTTCTCTGCTGCTCCTGCGCAGCATCATCAGGGCGGAAAATGTTTATCAGGCCATGTTGAGCCGGGGTTTTAACGGAGTCATAAAAATAGCGCCGCCGGGCAGACCTGGTATTTCCAGTCTGCTTTATTTTAGTTTCTGGATTGTTTTTTTTCTGCTTTTCAGATTTACCAGCCTGCAGCAATATGCCGGCCGGCTGATTACCGGTATTTTATGAGCCACCATTATATGCATGTTGACGGTCTGTCTTTTTCATGGCCGGGCGGTATCAGGGCGCTTGATAATATAACCCTCGCGGTAAAACATGGAGAATCACTGGCCCTGATCGGATCTAACGGAGCCGGAAAATCCACTCTGCTTCTGCATTTATGCGGAAGCATAATTCCCCAGTCCGGAGCTGTTGATATCGGCGGTGTAACAGTTCATAAAAATAATCTGAAATTGATTCGCAGATCCGTGGGTATGGTTTTTCAAAATGCCGATGATTCCCTTTTTATGCCTTCAGTCTACGAAGAGGCGGCATTCGGTCCCCGCAATCTTGATCTTGATGAAGAACATGTAGCAAAAAAAGCCGAAGCCGCTCTTAACCTGACCGGCATTATGCATCTGAAAGATCGGCCGGTTTACCGGCTTTCCGCCGGAGAAAAAAAACTCGCTTCCATTGCCGCGGTGCTTTCTCTTGAGCCTTCGATACTGCTGCTTGATGAACCAAGCGCCAGTCTTGATCCCAAAAGCCGCAGAAATCTTATTAATCTGCTTTCCGGTTTTTCTCATACCAAAATCATAGCAACCCATGATCTTGATCTGGCTCTGGCGCTGTGTTCCCGGGCTGTTATACTTAACGCAGGGAAAATTGCCGCTGACGGAAATATCATTGAAATAATGAAAAATGCCGAATTGCTGGAAAAAAACCGCCTGGAACAGCCGCTGTCGCTTAGATATTGATCGGGCATTTTCTTTACACATAGAAATAAATTTGCACGGTG
>DNNS01000134.1 GCA_003497555.1 Spirochaetia bacterium | reverse complement strand
GATGGGTTCATTTCGACATCCTGAATTTGACAATATCAGTGTCCTGATTGACTGATATAATCCCCTGATAAAACGCGCCCCGTGAAAAATTTTAATTTGAAAAAAAAAAAAAACATGTTATAATTATTATTAGAAATTAAAAATGAGAGTATTCAAAAAATAAAGATCAAGTTTTCTCACCAGGTCTTTTTTTCACGTCTTTACACTAATGAAACCCCTTTTTATTTCTAATTCAACAAACAAAAGGAACTTTTTATGAATCTTTACGTGGGTAATCTGTCTCAAGAGGCAACCGAAGATGACCTGCAGGAACTTTTCCAGTCCGCAGGCCAGGTAAAATCCGTCAAAATTATTTTTGACCATTTTACCAAACAGCCAAGAGGATTCGGCTTTGTAGAAATGTCATCAGCCGAAGAAGGACAGAAGGCAATTTCAACCCTGAACGGCGCTGAAGTCAAAGGACAGGCCATCAAGGTTAATGAAGCTCGTCCGAAAACACAGGGCGGCGGCGGCGGTGGAAGACCTCCGTTTAAAAAACGGTTTAACAGAGAATAATCGTTTATGGCCGGCTTCGGCCGGCCATTTTACTGCCAGGCAGACGATCATTTATTTCTTCTATTATAAATCATAATTCAAATAGAGAAATACGCTTTAATTTGCATGCAGCAAACGAATTATTAACTCTATACTGTAATTACCCGGCATTATTTTATTTTTAATAGCTCGATATTAAAACATCAGTTACCCCCAAAAGCAAAGATTTTACAGGCTTTACGCTTGCAAATGCTTGGCCTAATCTTGCTGAAGGGGTATATTAAAGCCCTGACAAGGTCGCTGCTTTGTGGTATAACTCAAAAAACTTATTACCGAGAAACATTTGAATAATTATAAGAAAATAGCGGTAATTGAATTACCAAAATGAAAAATACCATATTTTGAATTCATTACTATTTATTGCGGAATACTGAAATTGCTAATTACCCGCCTGTTTATCCTGAAGATTGTTATAAATCAAATCAGACCCCGGGCAGATATTTTCTGCCGGACAGAATACTGATGATATTATTTAAAAATTAAAAATAAAATATTATCCGGACAGGCTCGAAAATTCCGAATATTATTTCTGAAATAGTATTTTCATTGTTTCCGGGAGAGATCAGGAATAATCCAAAAGCCCCAAGAAATATTCAATATTTAAGGCGCTGATAATTAAGATATGAATTACCGATAATTAAAAGCAGATATGCAGATAAAATTTTTTGGTGTACGCGGATCCATACCCGTACCGGCAACATCCCTTCATATTAAGGAAAAACTGAAGCAGGCGGAAATAAATATCCGGTCAGAAAAAAATACGGAATCTCAGCAATCCGAATATTTTCCATTTATATCTACACATACTTTCGGCGGAAATACTTCAAGCGTCTACTGTCAGATTAATGATACGCATTTTTGTCTTGATGGGGGGACCGGAATCCGCGAGTGCGGCAATTACCTGTTAGGCTGCGGTTCCCTGCAAACGCACCCTGTTCATATTATCCTGTCGCATACCCATTGGGATCATATTCAGGGAATACCGTTTTTTGTACCGATTTATTTTCCGGGTAATAAAATTATTTTTCATTCCTGCTGTCCGGATATCCGGAAACGCCTGGAAAATCAGCAGTTATTTGAATATTTTCCTGTCCCTTTTTCATCGTTCGGTGCGGATGTAGAAGTCAGGCAGTGTAATGATACTGAAAAATATGAAATAAACGGCGTAAAGCTCTCTTTTAATAAACTTTTTCATCCCGGAGATTCCTGGGCCTGCCGGCTTGATTTTAACGGTAAATCGATTGTATATACCGGAGATTCCGAATATAATGAAAAAGACAGCAGGCAGGTTGCCAATGCCATAGAATTTTTCCGGGGTGCGGACATTCTTATTATGGATACAATGTTTTCTGCCGAAGAATCCTGGACCAAACTTGATTGGGGGCATTCTTCGGCGAATGTATGTATTGATATCGGAAACAGGGCGGAAGCCCGCAAACTGATTATGTTTCATTATTCTCCGGCTTACAGCGATGAAATGATTTATGAACAATTTATTAAAGCCCGTGAATACTGCGCTATGGTGTCGCGTAAAAATAAAATGGAGATAGAAGCAGCCTGGGAAGGGCTGGAGATAAATTTATAAAAAGCTGGGCCCGCAGGGACTTGAACCCCGGACCCGATGATTATGAGTCATCTGCTCTAACCGGCTGAGCTACGGGCCCTGAAAAGAGAATGATTTTATCATATAATAAATATTTATACAAACAGGACGGAATACAATGCCATTAATGATTAACAGCAAGTACAGACTGAACATCAGTGATTTTATCAGTGTTGCTACCGGCAGTCGTAAAATCAGATTATCTCCTGAAAAATTTTTTATCGAGCGCATAAACCGCAGCTACGAAGTTATCAATGAATGTATTAAAAAGAATATTCCGGTTTACGGCGTAACTACCGGTTTCGGAGACTCCTGCCGGAATCATATTTCCTATGACGACGCCAAAAAATTGCAGGAAAATCTGGTAAAATATCATGGCTGCGGAGTAGGCCCGTACTTTTCAGACATTGAAACCGTTGGAATTGTACTACTGCGGTTAATCAGTAATTCCAAAGGTTCTTCCGGGGTTCGTTATGATTTGCTCAGACAGCTTGAATTATTTGTCAATACCCCGATTATTCCTTTAATTCCCGAACTTGGTTCGGTGGGCGCCAGCGGAGACCTTACCCCCTTATCTTATCTTGCCGCAGCTCTTTCCGGCCGGCGCAAGGTTATTTACAAAAACAAAATCATGGACGCAAAAAAAGCCATCAAGCTCTGCGGACACATGCCGCTTTCTTTTGAACCTAAAGAAGCGCTGGCCATAATGAACGGAACTTCTGTTATGACCAGTGTGGCCGGTTTTTGTATTCACCGCGCCATTTTGGCGGTTGATACGGCGGAAATTATTACCGCCATGGCAGTGGAGGTTCTTGAAGGCAACAAGGGGAGTTTTGCGCCCTTTATTCATAAAGCCAAACCATTTAAAGGGCAGATTGAGAGTGCGCGCAATATCGGGAGTTACCTGTCCGGAAGCAAAAAAGCCCTGGCCTATAAAGAAATGATTGATCTGGTTAAAAGTCCTTCTTCGGAAAAACAGCAGCATACTTTTCTGGAAAGACATATCCAGGATCGCTATTCCCTGCGCTGCGCTCCGCATGTAATCGGAGTGCTGCGCGATACCATAAATTTCTGTAAAGAATGGGTTGAAACCGAAATGAATTCCGTTACCGATAATCCGCTGGTTGATCCTGATTCCGGTACAATTTATTCCGGCGGTAATTTTTACGGCGGTCATATATGCGCCGCCATGGACAGCCTGCGCGCCGCTTCCGCCAGCACCATGGACCTGATCGATAAACAGATGGAGCTTATTGTTGATGAAAAATTCAACAATGCCCTTTCCCCCAATCTTATTTCCAGCACCGGCACCAAACCTTTTCTGCGTCATGGATTTAAAGCCATGCAGATTACCTGTACATCGCTCGCTGCCGAATGCCTTGCGCACACCATGCCGGTATCCTCGCTTTCCCGGCCCACCGAGGCGCTGAACCAGGACAAGGTCAGCCTTGGTACTATTTCCGCCCGTGAAACCCGCACAGTTCTCACTTCAGCCCTGTATGGAATGTCGGTTATGCTGCTTGCTCTTTGTCAGGCTATGGAACTCAGGGGCTTAAACGGTTTTTCTGATCCGGCCAGGGAGGTTTTTAATCTGGTGCGCGGAGTAAGTCCCTTTGTAAGCGACGATCGGGAACTTGATGCGGATATAAATTCCATTTACCGCGCCCTGGAAAACGGAACGGTTCAGAAAATTGCCTTAAAATACAGGTAAGCAGTTAAATGGCAGATAACCGTTCGATTTTCCGCAAACTGCTGGATTTAGCCGGTACTATTCCCATATACGGGTCATTCGGAATTCTGCTGATAATTACCTGCCTGACCATGCCCCTTTTTTTTCTGTTTTCAATTTTTTTCCCGGTAGGCCGGGTTTTCAGATTTGTCATACATCATGTAATGCGTTATCTTTTTTTTCTGCTGCGCATTACTGTTCCCAAAACTTCCCTGATAATTGAAAATCATGAGATGATTAAAAAACTCCGCTCCTGCATTATTGTATGCAATCATCTTTCCATGCTGGATCCGATTTTTATCATGTCTCTGAACCGTGAGACTATAACCATAGTAAAAAATTCATTATTTAAAATTCCCCTGTTCGGATGGATGATGTATTTTTCCGGTTTTTTCCCCAACAATATGGCCGATGCTTCAGAACCAACTGAACTGGTAATGGCCAAGATAGGCAAGTTTTTAAAACAGGGCGGTAATCTGCTGATTTTTCCCGAAGGAACCAGAAGTGTTACCGGTAAACCCGGTAATTTCCGAAAAGGCGCTTTTAACCTGGCTATCAGGCTTAAAGTTCCGATCGTTTGCCTGCAGGTACAGAATTCCCACCTGGTTCAGCCCAAGGGGTATTACTGTTTCCGCACCAACAGGGGGATTGCCATCACACTGCGCGTTTTGACGGAAATTACCGGGCATCTGCAGAATGATTATTCCTTTTCACAGGCTAAAAAATTGCGCGACAGTGTATATAAATTGTATACAGCCGGAGTATGATTTGTACTTACTCAGATTTTA
>DNNS01000135.1 GCA_003497555.1 Spirochaetia bacterium | reverse complement strand
GCTGTTTTTTCTTTAAATAGCAATGAAATTTCCGATAGTTTTTTTTATTTTACTGGTAAATACCGCGCTGCCCACGGCCTTTTCGTTAACCGGTTCATGGCAGTATGATCTCAAGGTCAATTATAATCAGGCCATAAACATTACAGTACTTAAAAAAAATATTGAAATAAACATACCGATAGCTCAAAACTATAATGACAGCGCTCACCGGCAAGAGATCAGCAACTTTAAAATTTCCCTGGGCAGTAATCCGGTTAAAAAAGAAGATACTTCCGATCAATTCGGAAATCATTTTCTGCGTGCGGTATTCCAACCCGGTACATATTACACCATATCTTTTGAAATTTCATTTAATGCCCGGATCTCGGGTGAAACAGGCATAACGGCAAACGAGACGGTATTTCCCTTTACACGGCCGCCCGGGGTTCCTGAAATATATTTCTCTGAAAGTCCTTCGGTAATTTTCAGCAATCAGGCTCTGCAGAAGGAAGCGGTTTACCAGACTGTAAAATGCCGCAAGGCGCGGGAAGCTTTATCTGCCCTGCAGTACTGGGTTGTTCATGAAATTGAAAATTTTCTTCCTGATGAAAAATTAAAAACTTTACCGCGCACTGTGAGTGCGGCTGTATATGAGCGGCGTGCAGGTACCATTGAAGAAAAATATATTCTGCTTGCCGCCATGCTGCGCGCTGTCGGTTTTCCGGTACGTTTTGCCGGCGGCATGCGTTTCGAGCAGATTAAATCCCTTAAAACCGCTGAAAATCAGCCGTCTCTGATTTATGCCCAGACCAAAGACGTCAATGCCCTCTGGATAGAAGCCCATATTGCCGGCAGCGGCTGGATTCCGGTTTCGCTTGATCCTCCGTATCTGGGATTTTTACCCATGCACATCAGAACATCCGCGGCATCTGATCCGTCGCTGTTGATAAACGCCCGCTGCTCCCAGGCAAATATTATCCGCGAAGCCATGGCCCAGGTTAACGACGAAAAATTTAATCTTAAAACCGTTAAAAGCAGCAAGGCTGATCAATACATGCTTCTTCCGCCGTTATTTTTACGTGAACCGGCAGGAATTTTACTTCCCTTCGGAACCGCTGCCGTATTACATCCGTCTCCTGTGCCGGGCATTAATGCCGCGCTTCCTTTCCTTGATAATTTTATTATAGATGCTGAAAACGGATTATATGCCCAGCGCGTTTTTTTACCGGAAAAAACTTCCATAAAAAAAATTAAAATGAGGCTTTACCGTCTGGAAAAAGATATCGGGAAAATCAGGATCAGTATTATCCCGTCTCTGGATTCCCGGGAGCCGGTTTTTTTCAGCAGTGAAACTGAAATTAAAAAAATGAACTGCCTGGCCAGATTCATGTGGATGGATTTTTTTCCTGCAAAAAATTCAGCCGCAGCAGTTTTAGACGCAGGCGAATACTGGATCCTGCCGGTAATCAGCGGGGGGGGGCAGATGCACTGGGCATTTACTCCCGGCAGCTGGTATTATAAAAAAGACGATGCCTGCCGCTTGTCTGCAGTCAGACCACAGTATGAAATTCTCAACGGTGATTTTCATTTTCAGATAATTCCTGCCGGTAAACAGTAATTTTCGGGACCGGAGCAGAATATGCCTGAACTACCGGAAGTTGAAATCGTCAGACGGGAAATTTCTCCGCATCTGACCGGCCGGATAATTAAAAAAGCAGATTTGCTCTTGCCGAGGCTTATGCCGCAGAATTCGCAAAAAGAACTGCAAAAATACTGCGGGCTGAAAATCGTTAATATTATCCGCCGGGGAAAATACCTTGTTCTGGAAACCGGCAGCAGCCGCAGTATTATTCTTCATCTGGGCATGACCGGCAGGCTAACTGTTTGCGGAGGTAAAGGTTCTATACCCCGGAAAAAATTAATACCTGAAGACGAAAGGGATTTTCAGGCTGCGCCCAGGGATAATCCACCGCATACGCGTTTTATTATTACTCTGGAAACCGGTCCAAAACTAATCTTTAGCGATGCCAGAACTTTCGGTAAAATTTTTTTGACCGGTTCCGACTGGCAGAGCCATCCGCGCCTTAAAAAACTCGGGCCGGAACCGCTGAATTATAACCCGCGCCAGCTTTGCCGGCTGCTGCTTCCGGTAAAAAATTCATGCAGTATAAAAGCTTTGATCCTTAATCAGTCATTCCTGGCCGGAGCCGGAAATATTTATACTGATGAATCCCTGTTTCGTGCCGGTATTAATCCGCTTACTCCTGCCTGCCGCATTACCGGGGTTAAATGGCTTGTTCTTTTTAAATGCCTGCAGCAGTCGTTAAAACTGGGCATTAAAAATTTTGGAACCACACTGCGCGATTACCGCAGACCCGACGGCACAAGCGGCAAAAACCAGCAAACACTGCTGGTTTACGGACGAGGAACAAAACCTTGCCGGGCTTGCGGTAAAACCCTGCAGAAAATAAAGGCTGCCGGCAGAGGAACGGTTTTTTGTCCGTATTGTCAGCCTGCTTACAAGGAATAATTCAGGATGTCGAAATGAACCCATCGCTTGATCGCCTGCAAAAATAGAGTCCCTGATGTACAAAATAGTACGCCTCCGGCNNATTTTTGCGAACTCTTCGCATCCGGGTACATTTCAGCATCCTGTCATTGTTTCAAATCAACAGCCTGATTACCTAACAATTAAACACACTGTAAATTTCTTCCGGGGCATCGCTTGCTTTTACCAATCCGGAAGTTTTTTCCAGCATTTTTTTTATTATACTCTGATCATTACACTGTACGGCCTGTTCCGGTTCTTTTGCCAGATCAAATAAAAGATTTTTTGCAAACACGGGATTACCGGATTCCTTTATTATACGGCCCGGTATACGCAGTACAGGCATTCCCTTGGTAAAAGAAAACGGTTTAGACAGTTCAGCCGCTTTCATTGCTTCCGGTGCGAAGAATCCGCGCATATTGCACGGCATAAGCGTATAATTGCAGATTGTTCCCTCGTTTTGCGGGTAGCGCATGAATACATAGCGCCCGTCTGTACAGTTAATTGCCTGGCTGTGATATCCGAACAGAATACTATCGTGTACCGGAAAATCATTTGCTGCTGTTCCTCCCAGAGATTTACCCTGCATATCAGCAGGAATATCTATTCCGAAAAAATCAAGCAGGGTGGGAGCAATATCAATGGTTTGCGCCAGGGACTGCCGGCGTTCATTTTTTTTCCCGCATCTCGGGTCCCAGATGAAAAAAGGCGTGTTGGATATCTCCCGGTAAAGCGGAGGATTGTTTTTAGCCAGCCACCCGTGTTCCCCAAGCATAAATCCATGGTCCGTATTGACAATCAGCATGGTGTCTTTCCATAAATCATGGCGATCGAAAACGTCAAGAATACGTCCCAAATAGTGATCGCACATGGAAAGCAGGGCAGCATACTGATGACGGAGATGATCAACATATTTTTCTTCTCCGTCTTTAACCTTGCGGTAGGGAGGCCAATCGAATGTAATACCGAGCGCATCATAATTATATTCATACAGCTTTTGCCATGAAGGCTGCACGAAAAACGGTTCGTGCGGATCAAAAGTCTCGATAGTTAAAAACCAGTTATCGGTCTGATGGTTTGCCTCGATAAATTCTTCACCCATCCGGAAAGTCATGGCCTGGGGCATATCTTCTTCCCTGCGTAAAAACCTGCGGTTGATGAAATCCTGGGTACGGTGCGGACTGTCTTTGGAAAGATGCGGAGGATTAAAATTATCGGGGGCTTCTTTTATTCCGGCTATCGCTTTCCATTGATCGCCTTCCTGTCCGCGGGAAATTTCCCATGAACTATAGCGGTTATGATAGGTTGCTCCGCCGTCTTCCCAATAATGATAAT
>DNNS01000551.1 GCA_003497555.1 Spirochaetia bacterium | reverse complement strand
ACAGGTGTTTCGGGTGTTCAAGTTGAATGTGACGACTCCCTGGAAAATGTATTTGTAAGGGACAAGACCGACTTATAATACTGTTTTGCCGGAAAATTCGTAAATTATTCCAGAGACTTGTATTCACTGAAATCATAAAGCAGAATGCAGTTTTTCTGCGCAAACAGCCTCAGATCATCGGAAAAATGGGGAGCTATGAGAACCAGATATTTGGCGCGGTGTGCATGCCGCAGCCCCATTCTCTGCTTAATAAACTCCCGGCTGAGCGGCGAGGTTTGTCTGGTTACCGAGATAAAATACAGGCTGAAAAGATGTACATCGCTCTTGGAGCCGCATAAATATTCCAGATTTTTTTCATCTTCATAAACAAGCTGTTTGATGAAAAAATCAAATTTGGCAAGAAGCTTTTCAGTCAGGCCGATAAAAGATACCAGCGGCAGCCCGATCAAGCTGCGCATCCATGAGGCAGGGGCAATGTTGTGATAAAAAAGAAGTTTTTCGCGGATATTCCTGTGCAGGGGAAAACGCAAAGAGATTTTTTCCCAGAGCGCTATGGCTTCTTCCACGCGCCCGGCCATTTCATAGGCGCAGCCGAGAAGATACTGCACGTCTGTCTGCATTGATTGATCAGAGCGGGTTTCTTCCAGCAGTTTTTCAAGAATCTGAATCGAAGACTGGTAATCCTTCAGATGATAAAAACACTCGCCCAGCATGCTTTCAATCTCGGAGGAAGAAAGCGATTCATGAGGAAGATTCTGAAAATATTTTACAGCCTGGTCAAATTTTTTTTCGATGAAACTTATTTTCCCAAGCAGGATGTCGGTATCGCGGGAATGATATCCGGTATCAACGCCTTTACGAAGGCGTTTTTCCGCTTCAATGAAATTCCCGTGGGCAAATTCGGCTTTGGCCGCCAGGAAATGGAATTCGCCGTCATCAGGCCTGATGAGCAGAGCTTCAGCCGCCAGGCCGACGGCTTCTTTGAAATTTTTATTGTTCAGATTGAGATTTATGGCCTTTTTATAACCTTCCGGCGGCAGCAGGGAATAATGCTTCAGGTGGTAAAGTTCGCGCAGGGCTTTCTGTACATCTCCGGTAAGCTCGTAAATGCCGGCAAGATTAAGACGTACTTCTTCTTCAGTGATATCCCGGGTGTAGCGTTGGGCTTTTAAAATATCAAATAAAAAAACCTGCGCTAAAATATAATTTTTTCGTTTTATGTATATCCGGGAAAGCAGCCAGCAGGCCTGGGGATTAGACCGGTCAATATCAATAACCGAATGAAGGACCTTCAGGGCCTTGTCGTCATGCAGGCCGAAATATTTCTGGGCTTTCAGGATCTGCCTGGGAATAAAAATCAGGGCGGTAAGATATTTGGCATAAAAAAGAGCCGCTAAAAGCAATACGGCGGAACTGATAATAAATACATTAATCATGGGTGATAATGAAAAATTCCTCATCGGTGTTTTTCAGATGCTTTTCGATTTTTTCTACAGCCCGGGAAATTATTTCTCCGCTCATACATTCCTCTCCGGCCATAGAGGCGGAATTTAACATAACCGCAGCAAGATGAAAGGATAGTTTTACCGGCATTCCGGCAATAAGAAACTCGCTGTTTCGGAGCAGTTCCCGAAACCGATCAGCGCATTGTTTCATTTCTTCCGATGATCGGACCTGGCTGGTGTGAATAAAAATTCCATCCCCGGGAATAACGCACCATGGTTCATATCGGCGCTGGTGATCCGAAAGCAGAAAATACAGCTGTTTTTTTATCAGTTGTTCGTCTGCCGGCGGCAGACTGTTTTCAAGCAGATCAGGAAAATAGATTCCCAGCAGGGAAGTGTGCAGGCCGAATCTTGAACTCTGATTGATAATATCTTTGGCCCGTATTATAAAATCCAGGAGATCAAGAATTCCATAATGCCCCTCTATTGAGGCATAGCTGTCGATTTTGGAATAAAAAAAAGGATGGCGTACAGCCAGCCGGAAAAAAAAAATTCCCAGTACGGCCGACATATAAACCAGCAGGGACAGCAAAGAAAGCAGCACAGTGATTTTCAGAATAAAAGGCAGAGCTGCGTGCATGACTGAAAAAAGCGCAGGGAAACATACGGCAATGCCCAGTGAAGAAAACAATGCATAAACGGAAAAAAATTTAAGTTTGTGATTAAAGGATTTTTCAGCCAGCATAGTTATAAGAACACAAACCAGGGAAAAAACCAGCAGGGAGCCGGAAAAGATCGCCAGGTTAGGCCAGGAAAAACGGATATTGGTCTGCAGGGATATTCCCGGAACAAAATGCATTCCTGCCGTAACAACAATCACCAGATAAAAAAACAGCAGCGCCCCGGCAGCAGCCTGCAGGAAAATACGTATTAATTTATTTGATTTCATTTCTACCTGCTTTATAATATAATAAAGATTATATTATGTTTTCAGGTATAATTGAAGAAATCGGGCAGGTATCGGGCATTAAACAGAGCAGCGGCAGAACCTTTGCGGTTGAAGCCTCTTTTGCCCGGCAATGCTCGGTTGGCGATTCGGTAGCAATAAACGGCGCATGCCTCACGGTAAATGCTGTGGAAAATAACAGATTTTTTGTATTTGCTTCAGCCGAGACCCTGCAATGTACTAATTTAAAAAATCTTAAAACCGGCAGTTACGTAAATATGGAAAGAGCAGTGCCGGTTAACGGCCGGCTTGACGGACATCTGGTTTACGGCCATATTGATGCAGTCGGCAGAATAATAGAGATACAGCCGGGCCGGGAATCGCGTTTGATAAAAATTTCTAATGCTTCGGAATATGCAGGTTATATTATTAAAAAAGGTTCGGCAGCGGTAAACGGCGTGAGCCTTACGGTTTATGAAAAAGATCTGTCATCATTTACAGTTATGATTATCCCGCATACTTTTGAGCATACTGTGTTCAAATACCTGAAAAGCGGGGAACAGGTAAATATTGAATTTGATGTAATTGCCAAATACACCGAAAATTTCATTAATAGCCGGAAATAATCAATTCAGACTGTCGATTTAAAACAATTACGGGATGTCGAAATGGGCCCAGATGNNGGTTCATTTCGACATCCTGATTACGGATAAAAAATTCCGGAAAAATCCGGAGAGGCGGCATTAATCCGCCCCTGCTTGATATGTTTTTTTTACTCCGCCTTGTTTTTTACCTCGCTTGCCTTGTCGGCAGCAGTTTTTGCATCCTGCGCCTGTTCGGATGTTTTTTCCGCCTTGTTTTTTTTCTGCATGGTTGCGGAAAATTCAAATTCAAAACTGTCTTTGGCTTCAAGCTGGGCTCCGTTCATGGCATACATACGCTGATAGCGGAAAATAAGCTCCAGGGCGCGGCCCAGGGTCAGATGCAGATCAGCTCCCATTTTGGTTTTTTCAGTAACAAGCTCCTGGAAAAATCGGCTGCCCGCTACATCGGTACGTTCGTAAAAAGCTCCGGCATAAAAGAATGGAATAACGCCTTTATCGATTCCGAATGACAGCCGCATTTTATTGCCGGCAAATGTATAGTCATCTGCATCATAATATTCCTGAAAAGCAAAATCAATTGCTCCCACCTTGCCCAGTTTAATTCCGGAAATAATATTCCAGCCTATTGAGTCCTGGTTTTTCCTGCTTACCAGACTGTAGAATTTCTGCATCCGGAACAGGGCTTCACCGTAAGATGAGTCATAATATTCGGGAATAAAACCTCTTTTATTATAAAGGAATTCAAGGCGGTAACGCAGTAAAAGCAGAGCGCCGCGCGCGCCTGCGGAAAACCCGGGGCCATAATGAAAACCGGGCTGATGAACTCCGAACAGGGGCTCGCGTCCTTTTACTTCAGCCAGACCCAGATTGCCGAAAACATGCAGATTGATTTTTTTTCCGTCAAGCAGAGGCATGCCGAGGTCAAAACCAAGATGTTTTACGGAAATATCAGGCTCCTGCGGAACAGCGCCGGGGAGTAAGGCGGAAAAAGCGTCATCATCAAAATTAAAAGCCATACGGGCGTTCTGTATGGTAAGATAGGCAGGATCAACGGGATATATATCCTGAGCGTACACTGTGCCTATATAAAGTTTTTTCAGAATGCCTGACTTTACCGCTTTCACCATGGCAAAGGGAAAGATTTCTCCGCGCAGGCCGAAAATCTGCGCTGTGAAAATATCGTTAAGAAAAAAATTGAGATGAAAGCCCCTTTCTTTATCGCGCCAGCCTGAAAGCAGGCCGATTATTTTTTGCGCCGGAAAATTCAGGCTGTTGGAAAAATCATTGACAATATATCCGGTGCCGTAGTTGACCGAAATACTTCCCATCCGCATATAATAATTGAATATAAGCATCCGGATATAAACAAATTTCATAAGTATGTCATGAAACCCGTCTTCGGCTCCGTTAAAATCCCACTCGCTGCTGTTATGCCAGCGCCCCGGATTATACCAGAACTTCTGTACCCCGCTGATAATGGGTATGTAAAGGCCGAAACCGAAACCGCTGTAGGAATTGCCAAAAAAGAATTCCGGCTGCCAGATTAATTTTATCCACAGCGGATCAAGAAAAGGTACGCGCTGCCTGCCTATTAAAAACTGCAGTTTATTCCTGTTATCCCAGAGCAGGCCGAAATTAAAACAGTTATTAAACTCCGCTTTCCACGGTTCTTTTTTTCTTTCTTTGGGAGTCCGTTCGGCTTTGGGCTTTTCCGCCTTTTTCGAGTCTTCCTTTTTTTCCTCTTTTTTTTCATCCTTTGGGGCTGACGGATTTTCGGATTTTTTATCTTCTGCAGGTTTGGCATCCTGCGGTTTTCCGGGAATATTTTCCTGCGGATTTTCATTCATGGCTACCAGATCGGCATTGGGTAAAGCCGGCTGGGGCAGGGCCCACTCGGAATATATTTCCTGCGGTACTGCTGCGGGAGCCGAAGGAGCATCGCTTTTGCTTATTTCGCTGTACTGGTTGGCATTAAGGACTACCGGTTCGCCCTTGCCTAAAATATTGCGGGTTTCCACCCGGCCGGAAATTACATAAACCCTGCTGGTGCGTTTGGCTGCATCAACAATAAAATCTGTTCCCCTTACACCGCAAAGGCTGTGCGGAGTTTCCACCGCAAAAGCCGATTGGGGAGATGCAAGTTCAGCAACTTTGGCGCGTATTTTTCCTGCATAGAGGCGAAGTGTGTTCTGGAATACTCCCGCGTCATCAGAGCGCAGTTTTTTAAGCGAGAGTGTACTGAATTGCTGCAGGTGCGCTTCGCTTCCGTCGTCAAAACGCAGCCTGATCTCGCTTTTCTGGCCGGTCCTGAGCTGGCTTGCCTCTTTCAGTATATCCCCGGATTTAATCTCCTGCCACGAAGGCTCTCCGCTTGTTTTATGCTGAACTTTGCCGTTAACTTCAATTACCGTGGCCTGAAAGGGCAAAAGCATAGCCCACAGGGAAACAAAAAACACTAGAAATATTTTATTCATACCGACCGCCTTGTATTAAATTTTTTTCAGAGAATCCAGGTATTCATTAATGCGTTCTTCATAAGCCGGAGGCCAGGAACGCTTTTTAAGAAGATTTTCCAGTTGTTCTATTGTATTTTGATCTTNNATTTTTTCCCGTCGTGTTCCGCCTTGCGCTCTTCATCCTGCTTGTCCGGACGTGATTTAAATGCCTTGTTGAATTCCAGAAAACGTTCTTCCACCTTTTGCTGCTGTTCACGGATGCGGGAACCGGCAGGATCTGCCGCAGACAGCATTTCCTCAAGTTTTTTTATTTCGGAAGCAATTTCATCCAGTTTGCGCACCGAGTCCGAAGCCTGCGGATCAAGTCCGCGTTCTGCGAGTTCTTTTCGGCCCATGGCGCCCATACCCTCTACCATGCCTCTGATCATGGCCTGTTCTGCAAGCATCTGCTGTAAATATTCCTGTTCGGCCGGAGTAAGACTGCCTTTCTGCAGCAGACTGCGCATACGCATGGAAAGCGACATCTGTCCGGAGGCTGCCTGCTGCATATCTCCGCTCATGGAAGAAGCTGCGGAATCAAGCAGTTCTTTTTTAAGCAGCAGCAACTGCCTGGCCAGGTTAAACTGCATTCGGCCCTGTAGGTCAAGCTGCAGGGAGATATTCTGCCGGTTAAAAAATCTCGTTTCTGAAGGATTAATAACTGCGGTAATCTGCCGGTTATAATCCAGCAGCCGATCATACTGGCTGAAAAAACGCGCAATGCCCGGAATATATCCGCTTACCAGATCAAAAAGTTTTTCCCGTGAACGGCGCGTAAAGGAGGTGTTCATGGATATAAAATGAGCCAGGCGCTCAAGCAGAACTTCAGTATCAATATTATTGTAATCGATAATGCGCCCGGAAGCAATAGCGGTAATATATTCCGATTCCGAGGAAAACCCGGCAATCTGATAATTTATTTCTCCTGTCACCTTTTCCAGATCAAGGCTTTTATAGCGCCTTTCCAGCAGTTCAAGATCGTCTTCCAGTTTTTGCAGATCATCACTGGCCCGGTTTAAACTTTTCATGTTTTCTTCGCGGTTTTTTTCCGCTTGGGCGTAATTTTTATCCATGCCGGAATTCATCATTCCGGAAACCCGCTCCCGGGCAGCTTCAGCCTCTGCATCCGGCAGACGAATATTGGTGCTGTTCTGAAAGAGCCTGTTCAGATCCGAAAGACTTTCCGCAATATTTTTTTTATTTAAATTAAAATCATCATCAGGCATACCCGCAGCATAAAAAGATTTCAAATCTTCATGCCTGCGGCGTACTGCCTTGGCGGCGCTGGCCAGGGCATTAGAGACTTCCTGTTCTTTCAGTTTTTCAATCGCGGCAATTGCAGCGTCCAGGCTTTTTTTAAAATCTTCCGGGTTTAATCCGGCAAGCATTTTTTCCACTGCGCGTCTGTCCGGGGCCGGCATCTGTTCCATGCCTTTTAATTCTTTTTTCAGACGCTCGACAAAATCCTTATCCAGGCTGCCGATTGCCGAACGCAGACGGTCAATGCGTTCTTTTATTTCCGGCGAAAAAATGCTCTCGGCCAGGCGGGATGCCTCGGCAAGAGAACCTTCAATACCCGAGATTTTTTCTTTCATGTCCTCAAGAGAACGCGCGAGACCGGAAAGCTTTTGTCTGGCATCTTTGGCGCCGTCAGACTTTCCGAGCGCCTTGATGTTTTTTTCCATTTCAGCGGCGCTCTCTTTAAGCTCCTGCAGGGCTGATATGTTTTCAGGCCCTCTTTCCTGTTCACGCTCATAAATACGGGAAAGCTGCATATAATGAATATTACGCGCCAGGGAGCGGCTTTTCAGCCCGTAAAAATCAGCAGCCTCAAGAACCAGTTCCATGCGGTTCCCGGGCAGAAATAAGATTTCATCCATGGAAAAATCATGAACAGCGGAAAAATATTTTTCAGATTCTGCGGCTAACTTCAGTATTCCGCTGTCTATAACAACCCCGTTTTGGCCGTAAACCCTGTAATGAAGATTGATCAGCGACAGGGCAATATCGTCTTCGGCAGCGTATTCCAGAAGAATATTCTGCTTGGAACGCACTTCGAGATCGGAAGCCGGGCGGATAAAACGCACCAGCGGGGGTTCGTTTTTTTTAACCTGGAAAAAAATCGTAAGCGCTCTGCGGTTACTCATGCCGTATTCATTAATCAGCACCGGGGTTATATGTTCCGGCTGGCTGATAAAAAACTCAGCTGATGCCTCTGCTCCTGAAACCGCTGCGCTATGAAGCGAGGGTGTCAGAAGTACACGGTCAAGAACCGTTCCCGCACGGGTGCGCATCAGCAGTTTTATTTTACTGCCCGGCAGGGCTTCGGCATAAGCTGCGCCTTCCAGCCTGGCTGTTTTTTTTGATACCGGATCCGTAATATTAATGGAGAAACTATCCANNTAAAACCGCACCGGGATAATATGTTTTTCAGTAATCCGCAGACTGCCCTTGCGCCCATGAAATTCAATGGCAAGCTGATCCGTGATATTTTCAATTACCGCGCTTTCCGTGTGTTTGATTTTAATTTCGCCGCTTTTGCCGGAAAATTTATANNCTGCAGACAACGAGATCATAATTACGGCTGCCGGAAAAAGTCAGACTGGAGTTTTCAGTAATGCAGCCGGGGAGTTCTATGCCGAGAACAGGCGGCTTTTCCCTGTTAACAGCGCGGCCAAGCATGGAAATATATTGCAGGGCAGCCTGGGGAAAAAGCAGATGCAGAATCAGGGTTATAAGCAGGAAGGCTCCGGCAAAAACGGATTTAAAGTCAAACAGTGAAGAACCCCTGGTTTTCTCCAAAATTTCCGACAATTCTCCGGGATTATCTTTTTTAAAAGCATAATAATTAAGCAGTCTGAAATCGAGTTTATATTCATTTTCCAGGTAAATATGGAAATTACGGAGGGATGTAAAGGCAGCCTGCAGGGAAAAAATCAGAGAAAATACCGGAAAAAATAAATATAGAAAAAAAATAATGATGGGAAAACCTGGCGGAAGGATTCCCGAATAATCAGAAAAAAAAGCCAGGAAATGAAAGCCTGTTATTCCGATTATCCACCGGGAGAATTGCGCCAGAAACACAGAAACAAATCTGCGGGCTTTAAGCCGGAACAAGGTCATTAATAACTCCGGCACCTGAATAAGCTGGTTAAAATGACCGGAATTATAAGTTTCTCCTGCATGCTATATTATAATACAAATTCGCAATTTTTTCCTTGCCCCCCGGCATCTGGGTGCGATTTTTTAAAGTGGG
>DNNS01000109.1 GCA_003497555.1 Spirochaetia bacterium | reverse complement strand
AGGAATCATTATTTTCAGAACCATATATTATATTCCAGTCGTATCTTCAATCGTAGCGGTAGCGCTGCTTTTCAGGTGGATATACAATCCGGATTTCGGTCTGCTCAATACTTTTTTGCGTTTTATCGGCATCAGCAATCCTCCGCAGTGGCTGGCGNNGTGGGCAAAACCTGCCATTACGCTTATGCAGGTATGGAAAGGCTGCGGGCAGGGCATGCTTCTGTATCTTGCTGCCCTGCAGGGTATCCCTACCCACTTGTACGAAGCAGCGGATATTGACGGGGCATCCAACTGGCAGAAATTTTTGCATATAACGCTTCCGCTGCTCGGGCCAACGCATTTCTATAATATCATCACAGGCGTTATCGGCACCTTTCAGCAATTCGGAGCGCAATATGTAATGACACAGGGCGGGCCTGCCGGGTCAACAACTACAATTGTGTATTATATTTACAATAATGCATTCCAGTGGTTTAAAATGGGTTATGCATCTGCCATTGCCTGGGTATTGTTTTTAATGGTATTTATAGCAACCATCATCAACTGGCGCTATACCGGAACCAAACTTTATACATAAGCGGAATCCGTAATATTACAAGGAGCAACAAATGGGTAAAGTAAAAGAACGAACACTATACATGGAAATGAAAAGAAGACACATGCAGCAGGAGATTACCTCAAAAATAATTGCCTATTTTTTTCTCTCCCTGGGCGGATTTGTCATGTTGATACCGTTTATCTGGATGTTGTCTACATCCCTGAAAGAAAAAGGCGCTGTTTTTACCTATCCCCCGGAATGGATACCGCGCAGTACGCTTACTACTTTATACCAGGGCAAAGAATATAAAATACAGGAAACACTGATTAACGGACAAAAAATCAAATTCATTGAACTTTCATCATTTATTTCAGAACCGGCAGTCAAACAGGCTACTTATTATCAGGTAATAATAGATGAGCATATCGAATGTTCTGTCAAACTTCTGGAAAAAGTAAATGTTTACGGAGAAACTTCCTTGATCCGTAAAAACCAGCTTGAAATGACATCAGCAACCTTCAGCTTTTTGGGAGAGGCTTTTCCTGTTTATACCACTGCAGAAACAAGCAAATTCGGGGCAGGAGTAAAAGTCATTATCCTGCAGGAAAACAAGCGCAGTTTCAGTATCACCGGTTCTCCCATCATTTCCGGCGAATACCAGCCGTCGGCAGATGTGGTTCCTGATGTTCACTATGAAGGAAACAGTTATGCGCGGATAAAAATACCGTCTCCGGAAAATCCGGAAAATTTTATTGAAGTTATTCAGATAAAAATCGACGAAATAAAACCGGAAACGCGCCTGGCTAATATTCTTAAGGTTGAAGACAGCAGAAAAATCAAAGCAACTATACAGTATGTTGATCAGGCCTTTGAAGAAGAACTGACCGGGTACGATGAAATGATTATTGCCGACCAGGATGATATTGCCAAAACCGATAACTACGCCACCAGTATTGCCGGAACAAAATTTAAATTGCATCATTTAATATCAAACCCCGATAAAAAATTTGCCATTATCAGCAGTGAGGAACTTGATTATCAGATTACTGATCAGGTTTTTGAGAATGTTGTAAAATCAAAACCGGTTAAATACATAACCAAAGACGGAAAAGAAAGCTGGAAACGTATGTTTACCTTTAAAAATGTTGCCAAGGTAAAATTTTACTGGGATAACTACTACAAGGCTTTATTTACTTCCCTGCCTCCGATTAAAGCTGAAAATCTGAAAGGCGTATCGCTGCTGACAATTCTGCTTACAATTTTCGGACAAATTCCGGCATTCGTGGTTTATTTTATCAACTCGGTAATTTTTTCCGGCGCAGTCACTCTGCTGCAGCTTACTACATCTTGTCTGGCTGCCTATTCGTTTGCCCGTCTGCAATGGAAAGGCCGAAATGCCTTATTTCTTGCTTATCTTGCCACCATGATGATTCCCAGCCAGGTAACAATGATTCCTGTTTTTATTACCCTGAAAAAACTTGACTGGATTGATACCTATAAGGCCCTGATTATTCCCGCAGCCTTCACTGCCAACGGTACCTTCCTGCTCAGACAGTTTTTTCTTTCCATACCTGTAGAGCTCGAAGAGGCTGCTACACTAGACGGCGCTACCAAACCGGGCATTCTATTCCGTATAATTTTACCTCTATCCAAACCGGCACTGGCAACGTTGTTTGTTTTTCAGTTCATGCATTCCTGGAATAATTTCATCTGGCCTTTGATTGTTACCAATTCAGATTACATGAAAACACTCCCTGTAGGTCTTGCTTCCTTTCAGGGGCTGTATTCTACTGACTGGACACTGTTAATGGCTGCAACTATCATTGTGCTGCTGCCGGTACTTGTTGTCTATGCATTTAATCAGAGATTTTTCACACAGGGTATTGTACTTTCCGGTCTGAAGGGTTAAAAATTGATAATAATTGCCTTTGAATAACCGATAATCAAAGGCAATTACATCCAGGAGTCTAAGCTCTATGAAAAACCCCTATGATCAATACAAGCAAATCCAGATAAATACCGCCGGCAGAGGACAGCTGGTAGTAATGATGTATGAAGGTGCAATAAAAAATCTCAACAGAGCTATTGAAAATCTGAAACCCCAGAGCTACGATATTGCAAATAACGCCATAATAAAAACCCAGGATATAATAACAGAACTTATGATGAGCCTGGATAAAAGCGCCGGAGAAATTGCGTCCAAGCTGGAAAGCATATATATGTATATCAACAACCGCCTGCTTGAAGCCAATATGGAAAAAAATCAGGATATCCTCGTAGAAATCAAAAATCATCTGGAATCGCTGCTTGAGGCATGGAAAGAAGCTGCCAGACAGACTGAAAGNNAATGCCACTCAAGAGCGTGCAGGAGCTTATCTGCCTGCAGAATGAACTGATAAAAAAAAATGACTTTCTTAATGTTTCGGTGATAAATACTCTAATCATCAATGAATGCAGAAAAAATAAATTTTCCTGCTCAGAAATAACATCTATCCTGGACAGTTTCCATAAAAATCTAAAATTAATAAAAAAAATAAAATACGGAATTTATCTGCAATTGGGACTTATCGGGCCAAAATTGCATTTAACGGTCCCTGCCGTTACTCTCCCCGGATATGTTGTTATTTATGATAAGGGTGATGGTTACGAATGGTAATTGCCCGGTAAATCTGTTCAAAAAGCATGATTCTGAAAAGCATGTGCGGAAAAACCATGTTTGAAAAAGACAGTATGGTATCTGCCTTTTTTTTAACCGCTTCCGGTATGCCCTGACCGCCGCCGACTGCAAAAACCAGACAGTCGTTTTTTTCAAATTGGGAAAATATTAACCTGGAAAATCCAGGCGAATCAAGGCTTTTTCCTTCCGGGCTGCATACCCCGAGTCCAGCCTTTGACGGAATTAATGAAAAAAATATTTTTTGCAGTTCCTTTTCGTATCCTCCGCTGTTTTCCGGAGGCAATCTGTTCTCCCGAATTATGATCGTTTCAAGAGTAAAGACGCGTTCAATGCGCCTGATGTAATCGTCGGCTATTACTGCCCAGGATTGGGTTAAATTTCCAACTGCGGCAATAATAATTTTTTTCTTCATAAAAACTCCGGAGTTGAAATGTTAAAAGCCGCAAGCGCATTGGCGAAGATTTGTGTAAATAAAGTTTCATCTGCCCCTAGAGCCTTCCGAACAAATTCGGCAGTTTGGGCGAGCAGCGCCGGTTCATTGTTTTTACCCCGAAAGGGGGCAGGGGAGAGAAAGGGGGAATCTGTTTCCAGAAGCAGCCGGTTACGCGGTGTAAGTTTAAGCGCTTCCACAAGATGTACGGAATTTTTATAGGTGATGTTTCCTGCAAAGGAAATATACGAGCCAAGTTCAAGCATGGAATAAAGATCATCCGCATTACCTGAAAAACAATGGTTGATATACCGGATTTTATAATTTTTTAATACGGGAATAATTTCGGGGTAAGCGTTGCGTATATGAAGAATTACCGGTTTTTCGTATTTTTCAGCCAAAACAAGCTGTTTTTCAAGAAGTATAATCTGTTCCTTCAGGTTTTGATGATGAAACAAATCTATTCCCGTTTCACCTACAGCTGTAATTATATAATTCTGTAAAATCTGTTCTAAGGTTTCTACATGTTTGCTAATCTGCCCGCCGGCGCATTCAGGCGACGCTCCCGCGGACAGATATACGCCTTTTTGTTCCATTAAAATACGATGGCGCTCAAAAAAATCATTGCTGTTAACCGCGCAATCCAGTATAATTTTAACTCCGGCGGCTTTAGCCCTGTAAAAAATTGACGGTAAATCAGGAATATTATTTTTTATCAGGCAATGAGAGTGCGTATCAAAAAACACAGGCGGAAAATCCGTTGCTGCGGGCTTGAACATTTAATGACAGCATTTTCAAGGAAAAATTTTTATGCTGCGCCTTGTGAAAGGCAAACCCGGCAACCATTGCAGCATTATCTGTACATAGCGTTGGAGATGGAAAGTGTACATTGAATCCCTGCTGTCCGGCAAAAATTTTTCTTAAATAACTGTTGGCGGATACCCCGCCGGCAATACCAATCTGCGTTAAATTCATTTTTTTTGCAGCCCTGATGGTTTTGGCGCACAGCGGATCCAGGGCTTTTTTTTGAAAGGATGCGGCAATATCATTTTCATTAATTATTGTTCCGGTTTTGTACCTGTCGGTATGATAAATAACAGCGGTTTTCAGTCCGGAATAACTGATATTAAATTCATTTTCTTCATAGCTTTTATCCAAATCAGGATAGAGCACAGCTTCTTTGTTTCCGCTTACGGACATTTTATCAATAACAGGGCCGCCCGGATATCCCCATTTATAGTGTTTGGAGATTTTATCAAACGCCTCGCCGCAGGCATCGTCCAGGCTTTGCCCCATAATTTTAATATTACTGCAGGTCTCAACGTACATAATTGCAGTATGCCCGCCGGAAACCAGAAGTCCGATATAGGGATATTCAATTTTTCCTGACATTTCCAGGGCATACAAATGGGCTGCCAGATGATTGACCGGAATAAGGGGTTTATTCCATGCCCAGGAAAAGGCTTTGGCAGCGCATAAACCGGCAAGCAGGGAGCCGGCCAGTCCCGGGCATACCGTAACTGCTATCGCATCAATTTGACCTGCAGAAAGCCCGGTTTTTTTCAGGCACAGATCTACTGCCGGCAGCAACAGTTCCGTATGCTTGCGCGCTGCAATCTCGGGAACTACTCCGGCAAAAGGCCTGTGAAATGTATCCTGCGAACATGTTTCAGTATGCAGAATATGCAAACCGTCTTTAACCAAAGCCGCGGAAGTATCATCGCAGGATGTTTCGATACCCAAAATAATCATCAGCGGCAAAGCTCGGAGGCAGGCAGAATTTTAATCCGGTTGTTATATTTTTTTAATTCGCATGACAGGACAGCCAGGGTGTTGGTTTTGCCGATTTGACCGGTGCAGATTGCAGAACCGTGTTTTTCAGCTAGCAGAACCGCTTCCGCCAGCCTGCGGGATATCTCTTCATAGCTGTTATTGTTATCCAGGATAATGTCGCTGAAAGCAGCAGGTATTTTCAATCGGCGCATGATTTCGGAGGCTGGTATATACGAAGTATTTTTACTTCCGATAAAATACATACGCTTTTTTTTTAAAACTCCGGCCAGACATTCCAGCGCCTGATAATTATCCAGAAAAGCCGTTCCGGCATAAATGCTGCAGCCTTTAATGTATTCGGGAAGCTGTTCAAAATACATCTCCATTTTCAGATCAATCAGCCGGCAGTTGTCATCGGCCATTAAAACCAGATTTTTATTCCATGGTATTTTTTCGCCGGCTGCCGGCTGCATGGGCAGATGGGCAAGAACGGAAAAACCTTCCTGGCGGAAAAAGACCGCGGTTCCCCAGGCTTCCTGAAAAACAGGCAGAACGGCAATTGTAATATTTCGATCCAGGTTGGAATAAAAATTCAGTGATGCTGTTTGTCCCGTATGCTCCAGGATCACAGCTATCTGCGGTCTGGAAAAAAAGGCAAAAAACGGTCTGGCATTTTCAGTCTGGTCTGTTTTTTCAAGCCTGCGGCTGCATCCGGGTAATTTTCCCTTCTGTACAACAAAAGGGAAAATTATAATTCCGGCGATTAATACGGCCTGGCGGAAGGTTTTAAAAAATAATTTTCTGGAATTTGTCATAATCGGGAAAATCCACCAATACATCGGCATTCTCTGCCGCGTTTCTGCGTCCGGTTTTTATCAGCATGGGCATATTAAAAAAATCATAGTTGTTTTGTATAAAATAATATACGGCCGCTGCTCTTTGCGCTGCCAGGGCAACGTCTTTACCGGCGTTATCTGCTGTTGTCAGACCGTATATTGTCAGCATGATTTTTTTTTCCAGCAGATGCCCGGTTATTTTCAGCGCGGAAACAATTGCCTCCAGTTTGTTTATTTCCTGCAGGGCGTGCGTGAAAGAGATATGTCTGGTATCAAGGCTGCAGGATCCGGCCGGAAAGGAGATGGCAATATGGCGTTCGGTAAAAAGATTATTTTGTATGACCGCCGAACCTGTCCGGTCATTCTCAGACAGGCTGATCATTCCGCAGTCAGCTGTCTGCCCGGCAATTACAGTTATACCGGAGATTTTTTTAAGAAAATTTCCATGTATGGGATCTTCGGCTCTGACCGTGAGTAATACATGTCCGGCCGGAAGATCAATAAGATAAAACCCGGTGCCTGGATAATGCAGCAGGTCGGCATAGCGGCGACTGACCTCTATAATTACATTATATAAAGCCAGGCCGTTATAACAGACCGAACCGCGTAAATTACCTCTGCCGGAATTTCCCAGTGCAAATGCATTTGGGGAAAAATGAATGAAAATGATAATAGTGAGTTTCAGCAGAAGAAAACGCGTATTACAGCGAAGTAGTAAAAGCAATATACTGCTCCAGTTTATCAAGCGCTCTTCCGCTGCTCATAATGTTTTGAGCTGTTTTCACGCCTTCAGCCGGATAGCCTGCCAAATTGCAG
>DNNS01000001.1 GCA_003497555.1 Spirochaetia bacterium | reverse complement strand
TAATCCCAAATGATAAAATAGCCGGGATTGTTGATAAAAACCACGCTGCGTTTAACATGCTGCGGCTGATTTGCATAACACTCCGCGGCTTCGCTCACTATATAGTGCGCATGATTTCCTGACCAGGATGCCACGACCTTCGCTGCCAGTTTTGTCTGAGATTCCTGATCAAAGGTAATAGTACTATGACTTGAAGTTTTGATATCCCAGTTTGTTCGTATTGGACTACGATAATTCGCCCGGCCGGGGGCAACTACCAGATATTCTCCATAAGCATACAAGGCAATAGCGTTTTTATTATACCGCTCATGAGAATATTTAGTACGGCATAAACTACCGCTTCGTAAAGCAAATACAATATCATTCGGATTCCACGATGAACGGATAATTGCAGTTCCGTTAGAAAATACGCATAGACAAGGTAGTTTTGCTTCTTCCGGAGATAATGGTTTTAGTTGGCTTTTATATGCCCCGCGGATAAGGAGTTCACCATAAGATCCCCCCGTAGGCAGACTATTATATTTATCAATCAACCAAAGCCCCAGCCCTTGATTATATACGTAACTTAAAAAAGAAAGCACTTTTCGTTCGGGGACTGCTAATAGATCTTCATCGTTAAAGTTGATTACTCCGGGATTAAAATAGGAACTGTGAGCTTCTTGATCAAAAAAATAGTGGTAGATAATCCACCGGATACTGCCGCGAAGAGATGATTTTAAGAGCGCATCCTTAAGTTTGTTTTGATCCATAGCAAGAAAAACAGGTATCAGGGTGGCGATTGGATAATTAAAATATCCAACCTGTTCGCCATAACTCCCATCAGCTTCAATATAATCCAGATAAGAAAAAATATATTTTTCCGTCATCGCCATGGTTGTTTGATCATCGTAGAATTTTGCAGCCAACCAGGTACAGGAGGATAGGACAGCGAGCCAGTTATTTTCGTAGGGTTTTTCCAGCCAGCGTTTGCACGGAATATATGCCTTTTCTTTTAGCAGCTCTTTATATCGATCATACATCGTGCTGTCAAAAATATCTCGCGCATTATCCAACGCGAAGCACATACTGTACAACATAGAGGCGGTTTCGAGGCAACCGACCGGGGCGGAAGGATTAAAAGCTCTAATTTCCGCATGAATCCAGAATTCCATGGGTTTGCTAAATGCATCATCTATGATAGTTTTCAGAAAATTTTTTATTGCCGGATCTCCGGTCATGGCATAGACAAAACTTTTAGAAGCTAAATGAGTCGGGAGACTGTAAATATAACTTTTATCAAGAGTACCAAACGACCCCGCCTCAATTAACTCTTTCATGGAATCGATTATTTGTTGCCAAAATAAATGCATTTTCGGATCAGCTTCGATAAGGCCCGCCAGGGCATAAAGCTGCTCGTTATTTAATATCAGACTGGCTGGACTCTGCAAGGTTTTAATTCTTTCCCGGTTAATTTTTCCTGATATTGTACCGGCCGGAAAAGATGGCGCTTTAAATTTTATATTTTTGTACTGTTCTTTTAGTTCAGCTTGCTTTGAGGAAGACATATTTTTTTTTTCTTCGTCAGAACCTGTCACCTTTTCCACCAAAATATCATCAAAATCCTGTACAACCATATGCTGATTATAAGAATGTATCCAAATCACCATTTTATTCACATCTTTATTTGCAGTAACCACTAGTGCGTATCTTTTCCATTCTTGATTATTATCAAGACGTATTGTTTCTTTTTCCGGATCAATTTTTTTTCGTTTTCCTAGTAAATCATCAAATAACACATAAACACTGATTCCTGAACCGGAAATGTTTCTTGACCAACAGGAAACCCGATATGTTTGCCCAGGATTAATTGTTATAGGCAATAGGAAGAAATCGGATCCTTTTGTTGCATCTGCATCTGTTATACGTAAACCGAAGGAGCCGGTTTTTGCTGCTTGCTTTGTAATTGCACTCATTACTGAATCTTTTATTTCCCAAACTGGTTTTTCATTTTCATAACCCGTTGAAAAAATAAGTTCTGCTGATGATTCATCGGCAATAATTACAGATTGAAACATATTGGCAAATAAAATAATTTCTATTAGGCAAAAACATGTTTTTTTCATATTATCCCTGCTTTTTTATTTATCTCTTTTTTGTACCATACAACGTCCGATATTTATATTCTGCCATTCATAAATTGAAGGAACTTTTACTTCAGGCCGGTCGGCAAGAGAATATTTCTCAATTGTATTATTTATATTTTTCTCAGGCTCTGCGCTGCCGCCGACTATTGCCGGAGTAGATGCGTATATCTTATTATCTGAAATTTCTATTCCCCGGCAGGTCGGATCTTTAATAAATACGGCAAAATCCGGACAATTCTTTAGGCAAAAAACATTTCCCTTTATAATATGATCAAAACTGGAACAGCGGGCGATAATAGCCCTGCCGTTTTCCACAATAAATCTGTTGTACATGATAAGCCAGTTTTCATTCATGCCGTTCAGCATCAAGCCATCCTTAATTGAGCTTATATCGCAGTTATATACCGCATTTCTCGGTCCGCAGGGACCATGTTCGTTATCCTCCGGAGGAGTAGAATACAGTCCAAATCCGTAGCCTCCGTAATTTGTCTTTGACATAATCACCAGATTTTCATAAAGGTTTTCATGCGGCCAGCCGCAATGCCACTGCCCGTCGCTGTCTTCATAACGGCTGTTGCGGAAAACATTTCCGGCGCAGGCCCAGTTATTATTGGGTGCGTGACGCATTTTATATGATGATATCCCGTCAAATAAACAATCATACGCCCGATTTCCGCCGATATATGCAGTTTCGCCGTAATTATATTGCGCGCTGTCAAAAATACAATCCCGGATTTCGCAGTGCTTGGATATATATACCTGTACCGGAAGCCTGCCCGTATTATAGACACGTACCTTGCGCATCCAGCAGTTCCAGGCCTGGGCAAATACCACACTGCTGATAAAAAAATCAGATCTGTGTTCAAGCGTGATATCTTCCACTCCGCAATTTTCTACAGGTTCCACAAGCCGCAGGAAAGAACCGTCTATAACAGGAAAGGAAATACGCAGCGGCTGTTTAAGATACAATACATTATTCTGTACAGTAGCTATTTCATACATATTTTGCCTGTATGTTCCCCAGCGAGTACAGGAATTTTTTACCAGAGTATTCCACCGCTCAGTTGCCGGCGCTTCGATAATAAACTTATCGCCGGTTTTATAATTGTGTTTTTTTTCAATTGTGATATGCATTTCCCCGCGGCCGGCATCCTGAGTCAGAAAATTGGTAACTGTTGAGAAACGGTGATTTTGCCCGGAAAAATAGAACACTGCCGGATATTGAATAAAACCGGTTTTATGGCCGCCGGTATTGGTGTATACCAGTTCCAGGTTAACAGTTTCCGTAAATTCATCACTGTTTGCGTATTTGACACGGGCTGTGAATGTATGCCGGCCGGCACCGATTTCATTTAATACAAGATCAACATGACGTTCCAGAGAAAATTTTTTCTTCCAGGAGCGCTCGTTTTTGCTTTTATCATCTTCTTT
The DNA here is from genome assembly GCA_003497555.1 of Spirochaetia bacterium. Taxonomy (GTDB): domain Bacteria; phylum Spirochaetota; class UBA12135; order UBA12135; family UBA12135; genus UBA12135. Next base: position 1,561 of record DNNS01000001.1, on the reverse strand, counting down.
TAATATTTTACCGTCCGCTTCAAGAGACAAGTATACCAGATCCTGCCAGAAAGCATGAATAGCAATTACCATATTGGGGCCGGCCTGGGAATTATTTTCAAGACCGTAAAAAACCGGTTTTCCCCGGCTGATTCTGTAATCAAATAACAGGCGGGTTTTATCCATACCTGCGCCTCTGATGACAATTTTATTATGGGGAATAATAATCAGATCACTGATTAGATAATTTCCGGAACCTATAAAAAGTGCGCCTCCGCTGTTTTGAGCGAGGAAAAAAATTTTTTCCCTGATCAGCGCAGTAATATCATCTCCTTCTTTTATCTGCGGCGCTTCCAGCCTGGCCTTAACCTGCACAACCGGGATTCCTTTTTCCACGCCTGCATAGGTCCAGTTTGGATATATCACCCCGTCCGGGCCTATAACATCAGAGGCAGTAAGCTTGTGTTTTTCCTCCGGTCTGATTTTATATTCCGGTGTCCAGGGCAAGGCGTCATCAATCTCATTCTCGGTTACTGTCAGGTTATCAATATCGGCATCTACCATATTCTGATTATAGGAGTGTACCCAGATTAACGCATATACGGCATTTACCGGTGCAATAATTTTTTTAGTATAAGCAGTCCAAATATTCCGGTTTTGAATTCCTATCGCCCGTGACGGATCATTATTTACCAGGCTGTTTTTTGTGTCGTAAAAATTAATATATATACTAATTCCCGAACCGGAATTTATTTTTGCGTAAAATGAAATCTGATATTCTTTTTTTACTTTAACGGGAATTTTTTTACTGTAATATTCCGAGCCGTATTTTTCCGATGTATCGCTCACGTTTAAACCGTTTCCATTACTATAGCCTGACGCGCTGCGTATACTGCACATATTATATTTTTCTTCATTCCAGTCTGCCTGGCTGCTTTCAAAATCTGCCTGGAAAATTATTACTCCTTTGCCTGCCTCTGCCCGGGCGTGCGGATAAAACATAATCATCAGCAGTAAAAGGTAGCTATGTTTGAATAAACTGCTCATATTCGCCTCAATTGATATTATATTGTTATTTTCATAACGAATGTATCTATCTTCCCATCCATCCGCCGTCAACAGTTATAATACTGCCGTGTATATAATCCGATGCCGGTGATGATAAAAAAACGCTAATTCCTTTAAAATCATCAGGAGTTCCCCATCTGCCGGCAGGGATGCGTTCCAGTATTGCCTTGCTTCTTGCCGGATCATTTCTTAACNNATTCCCCCCTTACTGGCAGCATATCCGGGAACATTAATGCCTCCCTGAAAACTAAGCAGAGACGCAGTAAAAATAATTTTACCGCTCCCGCGCAATATCATATCCTGTCCGATTTCCCTGGATAAAATAAACTGGGAGTTCAGATTGACATTTATAACTTTGTCCCAGTATTCATCAGGATGCTCGGCAGCAGGTTTACGCATAATGGTGCCGGCATTGTTGATCAGTATATCAATAACCGGATGTTCTTTTTTTAAAACGGAAATAAATTCATACAGTGTTTTACGGCGTGAAAAATCACATGTATATGCATAAAAT
>DNNS01000099.1 GCA_003497555.1 Spirochaetia bacterium | reverse complement strand
CTGGTAAAAATGAAAATCATCGGAAAATTATCGGCCGATTTACTTGATAAAAACGCCTATGATGTTTTTGTCAAAACCGCAAAATAATCCGGAGATTATATGTATTTTGTATCTTCCTCGCCCGCCGAAATAAAACAGATGCTTGATGAAACGGCAGTTTCATCAATAGACGATTTTTTCCGCTGTATTCCTGAAAAAATACGCAATCCCGAATTAAATCTGGAAAACGGTATTGATGAAATTGCCCTGTTCAGAGAAGCGGAAAATACTGCGCGCCTGAACAAGCCTTCGGGTATCTGCCTGCTGGGCGCCGGCGCTTACCGTCATTATATTCCGGCAGCGGTTGACGAAATAGCTTCCCGTTCCGAATTTTATACAGCTTACACTCCTTATCAGCCTGAGATTTCCCAGGGTACATTAAAAACCATATTTGATTATCAAAGCGTCATCACAACCCTTACCGGGCATGATATTACCAATGCTTCGCTTTATGACGGGGCAACAGCTCTTTGTGAAGCAGCTGCCATTGCTGTTGAAAGCACCGGTAAAAACCGCCTTGCCGTATCGCTTGCGCTTAATCCGCGTTACCTTGAAGTGCTTTCCATGTTTTTTGACCACAAGGCGGAAATTATTAAAATTAAAACTGATGAAAAAAAAGAAACTGTTTTTTCCGAAATAAATAATGCCGATGCTGCTGCAGTTATTGTGCAGACACCCAATTTTTTCGGAGCTATTGAAAATCTTTCTGAAATAAAAAAACATATTGACAGCAAAACGCTTTTTATTGCCTGTTCTAACCCCATGGCTCTTGCTTTTATTGAACCGCCTTCGGTTTTCGGAGCGGATCTTACTGCCGGTGATGCCCAGCCTCTTGGTATCCCGCTCTCCTGCGGCGGGCCATATATCGGTTATTTAGCCGGAAAAACTGAATTTATGCGTAAACTTCCCGGCCGTATCTGCGGCCGCACTGTTGATGCTAACGGGCGAACCGCTTATGTGCTTACTTTACAGGCGCGCGAACAGCATATCAGACGCGAAAAAGCCNNCTTCCAATATCTGTTCCAACCAGGCATTAATGGCTTTACGCGTTGCCGTCTACTCTGCCTATATGGGAAGCGATCTTTCCGGGCTTGCCTGGTATAATCACAGACAGGCGGTAAAACTTTCCGAAGCTCTGACCGGATGCGGTTTATCTCTTTTGAATAAATGTTTTTTTAATGAATTTACCGTTTCCTGTAAAAAAGCCGGGAAATTAATATCTGCCTTTAAAAATGAGGGAATTACCCCTCCATATTATCTTGAAAAAACCGGTGAACTTGTTTTTTGCGCTACCGAGCTTTTAACCGATCAAGACATTGCACTGGTAAAAAAAATTGCGAGGAACTTCTGATGCTGCTTTTTGAAAAATCTGTTTCCGGGCGCAGAGCATACAGCGGCCCGATCGCTGAAAAATTTTCCAGTAAATACGCTCCCGCATTTCTGCTTCGTAAAAACAATCCTGCTCTGCCTGAAATTTCCGAACTTGATTTACTGCGGCATTTTACCGGGCTTTCTGCAGAAAATTTCGGTGTAGACAGCGGTTTTTATCCGCTTGGATCCTGCACCATGAAATATAATCCCAAAATTACCGAAAAAATTGCGCGTTTAGCCGATTTTACCGATACGCATCCGCTGGCCGGTTCAGAGGCTCTGCAGGGTATCATGCAAATTTATCATGATTTTTCCCTGTTTTTATCGGAGCTGTTCGGCATGGCAGCCTTTACCCTTCTGCCCTGCGCCGGAGCACACGGCGAGTATACCGGACTAAAAATTATAAAAAAATATTTTGAAAAAAAAGGCGATGATAAACGCACTGTTATGCTGGTGCCTGATTCTGCGCATGGAACCAACCCGTCTTCTGCGCATATTGCCGGCTTTTCCATTCAGCAGATAAAATCAAAGGAAAACGGCGAGATTGATCTTGAAGATTTAAAACAACACTGCAGCAGCGATACTGCCGGTATTATGCTTACCAATCCCAACACACTTGGTATTTTTGAATCATCCATTCTTGAAATTGCAGAAATTGTACACAAGGCAGGCGGGCTGCTTTATTATGACGGAGCCAATGCCAATGCCATTATGGGAAAAGCGCGTATCGGCGATATGGGGTTTGATGTATGTCATCTTAATCTTCATAAAACTTTTTCCACACCGCACGGCATGGGCGGCCCCGGTTCCGGTCCGGTCGGAGTATCCGCAGCCCTGAAAGATTTTCTCCCTAATCCCGGAATAATTAAAAAAAACGGAAAATTTCATTTTACCGATAACAAACAAAGCATCGGGCATGTTCATTACGCGCTCGGCAATGCCCTGGTGGTGGTAAAAGCCTGGTATTATGCGCGCCTGCTTGGTAAAAACGGCCTTAAAAATGTTTCGGAAATTGCCGTACTTAATGCCAACTGGCTCGCCAAAAAATTATGCAGTCTGCTTGAAAAGCCGGTTAAAAATTCCGTTCTGCATGAATTTGTTCTTTCCGCCCGGGCATTAAAAGAAAGCCATGGAATTTCCGCTTATAACATTGCAAAAATGCTGCTTGATAAAAACATGCATGCTCCTACTATTTATTTTCCGCTGATTGTCAAAGAAGCAATCATGATTGAGCCGACCGAAACCGAGTCTCTCACTACCCTGAAAAATTTCGTACGGATTATGCATGAAGTAATTGATGAGGCAAAAAAAAATCCCGAACATGCCCAGCACGCTCCGTACAATTATTCCGTACAGGGAATTGATGAAGCACTGGCTGCGCGTAAACCGGTCACCTGTTTTAAAAACATCTAGCGGCTTTATCTGAATAATAAACAACATTTCTATTTTTCTTAAACAACAGTCTGTTATTATGCATATAATCAGGCAGGCATATCCGCTAATTCACAGAAAAACTCCCGGAATTCCAAAAGACATGGCTGGTAATATTAACGGGCCTGCCCTGCTTGCTGTTCCAGATTGGATTAAAAAACCGCTGGGCAGGTATTATCTTTATTTTTCCCATCATCATGGCCGCTGTATACTTATGGCTTATGCTGATGAAATTAACGGGCCTTATATAATGTATGGCAAGGGCGTTTTAAACAATAATCTGTCATGGCTTACCGGCCGGCATGTTGCATCGCCTGAAATATTTGCTGATCATGAAAAAAAAATAATTCGTCTGTATTTTCATGCAGATATCAAGGGTACGGGTTATTATACCGGTCATAATCAAATGACCTATCTTGCTTTTTCCGAAAACGGTCTTGATTTTATAAATACTGAAAACAGGCAGATTGCTCCGTGTTATCTGAGGATATTCCGATTTAAAAAATCTATTTTTGGAATTGCCAGAAATACCGGTAAAGGAGGCTTGCTGCTGAAATCAAAAGACGGCATCGAGAGTTTTGAATACGGCCCGCAGATAATTCCAGATATGCGCCATTGTGCTGTCTTGCAAAAGGAACATGGCTTGTATGTTTTCTACACAAGAATAATGGATTGTCCGGAAAGGATTCTTTGTTCGCGAATTAAACTCGGGAGCGACTGGCAACAATGGAAAACCGAAGAAGCCATGGAAATCATGGCGCCTGAGACCGAATGGGAAGGAGTCCGATTGGCCCTGAAGCCGTCAAAGCCGGGTGCTACCGGGCCAACGAGAGCTTTGCGCGATCCATTTGTTTTTGAAGACGGAAAAAAACTTTTTTTATTTTATACCGTAAAAGGCGAAGCCGGAATCGCTGCAGCCGAAATATGCGATTTTCCCGGTGTTTGAAAATCAATGTATGTAAATTTTTTTTTTGGAACGTATCTATGTTTAGTGCCTGAACGAAAACCCTGTTTTTCTGAGACGCGAGGCTTATTTTCGCAAGGATTTATTTTTAGCATTTTATCAAAAATATAAATTCGTACCTAAATCTTAAAAAATCATAGTTTTTTTGCAGAAAACCGCGGTAAAGCCTCTCGAGGGAGTGTCTCAGCGATTATTAAGTACACCCAAATCAATTGACTTACTGCCGCCTGTGCGGTACAATATATTACAGGAGTTGTTTATGAATGCCATATCATATTCCGAAGCCGACAAATTTAACGCCAAAAAATTAATGCGCTCGATTAAAGATTCCAGAAATAAAAAATTATTTAAAAAACAATTGATTCGATTTTAAATATGTTTTTCCCCAGTCAGAAACTTATTTTCATCGGCGGGCCTTGTGTTATTGAAGGCCAGGAAATGCTGGAACAGGTATGTTCCAGCCTCAAAGATATCTGCAGCCGGCTTGATATTTTTTTTGTATTTAAATCATCTTTTGATAAAGCAAACCGCACCGGTATAAATTCTTTCCGCGGTCCGGGCCTGGCTGAAGGTGTAAAAATGCTGCTGGCAATTAAAAAAAAATATAATGTACCGGTAATTACCGATGTTCACTTTCCTGAACAAATCGCGCAGATTCCTGCTGAAATTGATGTACTGCAGATCCCGGCTTTTTTATGCCGCCAGACTGATTTTTATATCGAAGCCGCCAGATTAGGCCGCGTGCTCAATGTGAAAAAAGGCCAGTTTCTTTCTCCCTGGGATATGAAAAACGCTATCGATAAATTTCAGCAGGCCGGGGGAAAAGAAATAACACTTACCGAGCGCGGAAGTTCATTCGGCTATAATAATCTGATAGTAGATTTCCGCTCCATACAGGTAATGAAATCATTTGGAGTAAAATACATTTACGATGCCACGCATTCCCTGCAGCTTCCCGGCGGAGAAGGAAATGCAAGCGGCGGACTGCGCGAGTTTATTCCCGGCCTCGTTTTTGCTCAAATCGCAGCCGGTGCTGACGGGCTTTTTATGGAAGTACATCCTGATATTGAAAAGGCGCGCTGCGACCGGGCTACCCAGTATCCTTTTGATAAAATCGAAGGTCTGCTTACTGATGCTGCCGGACTCTGGGATTATACCCTTAAAAATCTTTTTAAAAAGAAGTATTTGTAATTTAAAACGGGTATCTCTATGCCGGACTTTCGAAATCAGAAAAAGCCGATTTCTATTTCTTGATTTCTGCCGTTATCAGTCTGGGCCTGACCGGAATATATATTTTTTCCTGCCTGCCGATACATTTTATCAGCGAACGCCAGGCCCGGGCATAAACCTCGCATAAACGCAGATCGATAGTATTTATTGCACAGGGCAGGCCTACTGTAAACGGCAGATTATCGCAGGCAATTATATCTACATCCCCGGGCACACTTAAACCCTTGGAATACAGGGCCTGGATAAATCCCACAGCAGTGAGATCATTAACTACAAAAACACAGTCAATATTTTTTTTTCTGATTTCAGTAAAAAGCCGAAGCCCGGACTCGTATCCGCCGTGTATTCCCAGTTCGCCGTCCAGACAAGCGGCCCTGCCGTCAAACCCGGAATTAAATCCCTCCCAGCGTTTTCTGCATACGTCTATCGCTGCAAGTTTTCCGGTTACATGAAAAGGACGGGAATATTTTTTTTTTATAAAATATTCCGCAGCAATTCTGCCGGTCTCATACTCGCTTACAAAAACCGTATTGTAGAATCTGTCTTCGGTCCTGTAACAGGATACATACGGTATGGAAGAGGCTCGGACAAGATCAAGCATCGGAGGATCCATGGTATGACATAAAATACCGTCACAGGATCCTTCCTTGAGAATACGTTTTAAATCCGCCCTGCCGGAATAACTTTTAAGCTGCAGATTTAAAACCGAGCTGTCGGCTTCTCGCAGCAGGGTTTTTAAAATATCAGCGTAAAACCAGTAATAAAAACGCTCAGTAGATTTTTCCATGCTTTTTTTTTCAAGAAAGAGTACAACCCCTGCGGATTTACGGCGCAGAGAACTGGCGTTTTTATCAGGCACATAACCCATCTGCCGTGCAGTATCAAATATAAGTTTGCGCTTAACGGAATCGACCTTCCCCGGCAGATTATAGGTGCGGGAAACCGTAGCAGAGCTTACAGCACAGCTGCGCGCAATATCATCTCGTGTGATAGCCAT
>DNNS01000072.1 GCA_003497555.1 Spirochaetia bacterium | reverse complement strand
GTAAGGATCCCGGAGGATATAAAAGTCACGGGATGTGATAATATCGAGGCAAGCGAGTACTGCATTGTGCCGATCACAACCATAGATACTTACAGTCAAAAATTCATAGATACCGCGGTAATGTCTATAATTAAAAAAACCAAAAATAAAAAAGTAAGGCGTATGAACTGTATAGAGCCGGATATTATATTTCGTCAGAGCACAGAATAGAAATCAGAGCAGAGGAAAATATATGTTTTTCATTAACCAGACGTATTTTTACATGAAACGTTTAAATATTTTTTCATTATTACATAAAACTGTTTACGTATGCAATATTTGCGCGATTTTTGTTATTGTTTTTTTTATTAAAGCCCACAGTCAAAACATGATTACAGATTCAAGCTTTGAGCTTGGTCTTGACAGGGCAACCACAGGCAATATTTTCCGGCGGGTTGAAGGTGAAGCGAGTCACGGCAGGCACTTTCTCCGGCTTATTGATAAAACCGGTTATTTTAATTCCAGAAAACTCGAACCCGGAAAATATACTTTTTCAGCGTATCTTCGGACGCAGAAAAACGGAACAGCAGTCATGCTCCGCATGGGCTCGGGAAGATGGAGCTCTGAAAAAAAAGAAATCATACTCGGTGAAACGTGGCAGAGGCACCATCTTACTGCGGAGCTTAAAGCCGTGCCGTACAGCGAGGAGCTCGGTAATGAAAATATATACAGCTGTTTTATAGATAAAAATAACAGCGACCCTGTTGATGTTGATGCTGTTCAATGGGAAAAAGGGGAGCTTGCGGAATATAAAGCCGCGCAAAAGTTCTGCATTGCTGTCAGAAGCGGAGCCTACGCAAACATTTTTTTTGAGCATGAACCTCTTGATTTTACCGCGGGAATTTATAATTCAGACAAAGCTGAAAAAAAATTTTCATTCCAGGTAACAGTTAGCGACGCGGATAATAAAATTTTTTTCAACAGTGCTGATTCCTGTACAGTGGCAGCAGAATCTTTATACGAAAAAAAATTTGTAAAAGCTCCTGGATTAAAAGGTTTTTTTAAAATAACAGCGGTTCTTGCGGATGAAAACAGCCGGAAGATAGATACGCATACTGTTCATGCTGCGCGTGTTGCCGCCCTCTATGACGGCAACATGCATTTAAACAGCTTTTTCGGGATACATCCTTTTAACGGTACTGACGACAGTGAATTGCTTGAAAAACGCTGGGGTATAATCAAAAATTCAGGAGCAAGGTGGAGCCGTATATTTTTCAACTGGAGAATAATCGAAACAAAAAAAGGCGAATATGCATGGGATGCCTATTACAAAGAAAGCGATATAGTGCAGAGTGATAAAAATAAAATGGCAGTGCTTCTTGTTTTTTCTGATGTTTTGAAAAGAGGAGCCCCGAAGTGGGCGGTTATCAATGATGATGTAACAGGAGGATTCCCGGAAATTGACCTTGAGCAGTTTTGTAAATATATTGAAACGGCCGTTACCCGCTATAGCGGCAAGGTGCATACCTGGGAGCTCGCAAACGAGCCTTATCTCTCTGTTCCCGGTGACAAATACTGTGATGAGCATGCACGTATTTATTCCGGGATTTATCAAATTGTAAAGACAATAACGCCTGACATACCCGCAGTGGCAAATATAGGAGGCTTCGGACAGATTGGTGAAGACGCGAATTTTTTGTCCAGGCTTCTGGATCGGGATCTCCTGAAATGGATTGACGGGCTTTCAGTGCATTTTTATCTGGGAAAATATCCTCTTGAAAGAGACAGCAGGATTGAAAATGCCGTGGCCAGTATCAGAAATCTTGCAGGTAAGTACGGAAATAAAAATATTACTGTTTTGCAGACAGAAGGGGCCACCTGCGCGAATGACCTTTTTGATCCGGTGAACCACCAGGCAACCCAGTACAGGCTTATGATGCAGGATAACGCGTTCGGCTATACATCCGAGATAGAAGCGGCGCGGAACGGCATAAGAGCCATGATTATTGAAATTTCATCCGGAATAACCAGGACTTTCTGGTTTATGACAGGCGCATATACCCAGTATAAAGTATATCAGCTCCTCGGTATGATCAGGGATCACTGGCGCAGCCCCAAGATAATATATCCTGCGTTCAATGCCATGGCGCTTCTAATTGACGAGACAAAGCCGCTCGGGGAGCTTTCCAGAAATGAAAAATTCCGCGCCTATGCCTTTAAAAAGGGCGAAAAGGTAATTATCCCTTTTTGGCATCTTATGAGCGGCAAGGGATTCGGCAGGCTTGCAATCGGGAACAGCGCAAAAATTGAAAAGATATATGATTTCATGGGGAACGAGATTATACCGGAAAAAACCGGATCCGTAACAAGGCTGCCGCTTGATGAAGCTCCGTATTATATCCAGGCTCCATTTTCCGAGCTCAAAAACATTGAGGCTTTGATGCTCGCGGGAAAGCATGAGGATTTCAAAGGGGCTGCAGGCATTTCAGTCGCCATAGGATCCGGTGAAAAAAATCCCGTTGCAGTAATAAAAATACAGAATAACACAAGCGGAGAAATATCAGGCTTTGCGCGCGCCGCAAGATATCCTGCCGGTATAAAAATAGAAAAAGAGGGCCTGATATTCGGGCCTGTTGCCGGAATGAGCGCATATACTGTAAAAATCCCGATATCCGCCATATCAGGAGAATGCAGGGGCGAGATGGAAGGCATAGTCCGGATTGGAGACAGAATGACGGAATTTAAAAAGGATATTGTTTTTATGCATTCAACAGAATCAAAAAATATCATATCAGTAGACGCCAGGGATGATGAATGGTCACCGGCAGAACCCTTGCGGCTTGCCTCTGATGACAGAATACTTTCTGATTCAAAAAATGATCGGGAATGGAACGGTGAAAAGGATTTATCGTTATCCGCCTGGTCCTGCTGGAGAGGCGATATGCTTTATTTTTATATAAAAGTTGTGGACAATATTATTATCCAGGACAGGGAGAGGCCTTTCCAGGGAGATTGCGTTCAGCTTTTTTTCGACTGTGATACCGCAGGCGATGCTGAAAATACTTTTTACAATGATGATGATGTGCAGATCAATTTCGTTCCTGCTTCAGGCGGTGAAAACGGCTTTTTTGCAATTGTCGGAGACAAGGCAAAGCATGACCGCTTTTCAGATATCAAATACGCATCCAGGTCTGTTAAAGACGGGTATTTCATGGAGATAGGCATCCCGTCAGCCAGTCTGGGAGTAAAGGCAATTTTTTCCGGAACCGTGTTTGGCTTTAACATCGCGGTTGATGAACGGGATGAAGCAGGAGAAAAAAAAAGAAGAAAATGCGAGATGATATGGGCAGGCAGGGATAACAAAATGTGGAAATTTACTGACAGGTTCGGTTTTATTTTATGCAGATAATATGTTCATAAAAAAAGGAGAAAAATATGATTAATCTAATAAAGCTGCGGCAAAAATGCCGGATAGTATTTATTGCGGCAGGCCTGGAGGTTTGTTTACACGCGCAGACAAATCCTGAAAATGTAATTAAAAACGGCAACTTTGAAAACAATCTTGAGTTCTGGACACAGCGCGCCAGGGATGGAAACGCAAGCAAGGCTGCTGTTGACGAAAATGTAATATTTATTGACGGCAAAAAAAGCCTCAGGCTTGATATTCAAAGTGATGATCCGTCCAGGGAAATTGATCCCGGGAAAAAAAAGAAGCCTGTTATCAGCATGTCATATTCAGAATTAATTCCCTATGTTGAGCACGGCAGGTTTAAATTTTCCCTGTGGGCAAAAAGCACGGCCCCTGTTGAATTACAGTTCGTTATTGACGGGGAAGGATGGCAGCAGAAAAAACACTGGTATAAAACACTCAATGCGGCAGTTCATGAAGAATGGAAAAATTATTTTTTTATATTTGTTTTTGACGGCCCGGAAAGCAGCAAATACCTTGCTGAAAGGAAAAATGTCAAACTCATGTTTTCAGTACCCGGTGGAAATGCAGCCAGCTCTTCAGTCTGGATAGATAATATTGAGCTGACACCGGTGAAACAGGGAAATAATACAGAATAACGCAATATCTTTTACAGTTGCCTGTAATTTAAAAGTTTGATATTTTTTCCGGCAATTATATTACGGATGCTGCTGCCAAGTTAAACGTCTTTTTCTGCAGTCCGCTGCCGGGCAGTGCCGTCCGGAGGCACATTGAATAAACAAATGGAGCAATATATGTATAAATTTATTATTTTACTAATGACTGGTTTATTGGTATTTTCCTGTGCCGGTAAAAAAAAATCCAAAGGAATTAATCTCGTATACATTAACCCCGAATCTTCAACGGAGCAATTAAAAATCATGAATATAATTGCTAACCGTTTTGAACGGCTTAATCCAGGTGTAAAAATTACCCTGGTTACCGGTGTCAAAACCGAAAAAATCCTTTCAACTATAGCTTCCGGCAGCGGAGTTGATGTTTTTATGGGCTGGACACAAATTAACGAATATTATGATCGTGACACAATTACTGTACTAAATCCTTACATAGAAAAATACGGATTTAACCGCGAAGAATATTACCCTATTGCGCTTGATCTTCTCACATATAAGGGTAATCTGCTGGCTCTGCCCCTGCAGTTGAAAACGCAAGGCCTAGCCTATAACAAAACTCTTCTGCATTCCGCCGGTTTTCCTTTGCCGCCCAAGTCATGGCATTTTGATGAGTTTTACTCATATATCAATAAAATTTTTCAAGCTGAACTAATCAAGCCGAATAAAATGGACAGAAATCTTACTATCACACAGATACCTTTTTTTGTCCATCTTTTTTTTCCGGAAATATTTAATATAGAAAAAGGAAAGCTTCATCCGGATGCCTACAAAAATCTTGTAAAATACTACGACAAGCAATATAAAATCATCCAAAAAATTCCTGCCCCCGAAGAAGTTTCTGAATTTACCACCGGCGGTTCAGCCTCCGGAGCTTTTTCCATATTTAAAATGTCAAAGGCTTATCTGCAAAATGCGGCTACCTGGGGATTAATTGAACTTAATACTATAAAAGATTTTGAGTGGGATATTGTAGAAGCACCGCACTGGGGCAATGGATATATGCCGATCGACGATGCCTATCTCGCAGTAACTTCAATTTCCAAACATAAAGACGAAGCTTTTAAATTCATTAAGTTTTATATTTCCCAAACCGGCGCCGATTTATTTGCCCGTTCCAAAAACGGTTTTTCACCGCGAATCGCTTCCACAAAAGAGTTTTTTATTGCTCCTCCGGCGGGCATTAAAACTTATGTTGAAGTCATGGATAAATATAAATTATTACGATCTGCTGTTCCGATTAAAAACTTTACAGCGTTTTTGCAAAATTTAGGCAATACTGGAATCTCTGTAGATTTTCGTAAAGGTAAATGTACCAGCGCGGATTATGCTAAAAAATACGTTGAATATGCTGATAAGTATCTTCTTCCCTGGGATAAATAATGGCTGACCGGAAACCCTGTTTTTCTGAAACAAGGAACCGATTTTCGTATTGAAAATTGACTTTGTATACCTAAAGAAAGGTCTTTTCGGCCAGATACTGCTTATTTCTTTTCAACATCCAAATAGAAAAATTTGAGTTTTAGGATAAAAAAAGATGAATTACAGCGGCAGAGATTTTAATAAGCCGGGACAGTGAAAATAAAAAAATAATTTTGACGGAAGATTGAATTTTGATGGAAAATGGAATATAATGCGTCAGTGTTGGAAATGGAAAGCCATATTCGTCTGCGCAATCATGTTAAAAATAGCTTGTTTCTGTCCAGTTCGCGTTTGCCCTGAATTTTTATGGATTACACAGTATTTATTTTCACATGCCCACAGAGTAAACTGCGCACAATGTTTTAATTATACAGGGATCCGGTATATAATTTCAGGCAATGAATTCTGATTTCTCTGATGAAGTAAACCTGATTATTCGAGCAGATGATTTCGGCATGTCTCATGCTTGTAATGCTGCTGTAAAAAAATGTTTTGATTCCGGCATTCTTGGATGTTCCTCGATACAGGCTCCTGCGCCATGGGCTTATGAAGCTGCTTTAATGGCAAGGAGCAATCCATCCTGGTGCATTGGTGTTCATATTACACTAGTCGGCGAATGGCAAGGATTCAGATGGCGGCCGGTTATGCCGTATGATAAAGTACCGAGCCTTGTTGATGAAAATGGTTTTTTGTTCCAGTCTCCTGCTGAATTTCTTGCAGCAGAGCCTGATCCAGACGAGCTTGAATTGGAAATTACCTCGCAGGTTGAGCTCCTGGCTTTGAGATGGAAAATAAAAATTGATTATCTTGATTATCATCACCTGGATCTTGTGGCTCCCTCTGAAAATGCCGCGCTAAAAGCGAGTTCCAGAATTATCAAAAAGCTGGCCGGGAAATATAATATTCCGATCTCCGGGTATTTTAATGAAAAAAAAATACAATTTTTCGGGATCAGGGCGGATGAAAAAGAAAAATTTTTAATTAAACAGCTTGAATCTCTGAAGCCGGGCTTGTGGCTCCTGGTATGCCACCTGCTTTGTCCGTCTATAGACTCTGACGCTCTGGTACATGAAAAAAAAGAGTATGCGCCTCCGGACGGCACTGCCCGGCAGCGGACTGCAGAAAAAGACGTTTTACTTGGCAGCAGCATCCGTAATATAATTTCCGAAAAAAATATCAAACTTTTAAATTACAGGCAGATGTAAAAGAATAAAGTACCGCCGTAATATCTTGGGCATGGTAAAAACAAAATGGCGGTGCGGCACTTTCAGTGCGGTATGCTCTGAGAAAAACATCTGGAACTCGAGCATGTGCTTGGTGAGACATGAAGAGCATATACGCGATTTACACGAGAAAGCCAGTAAATACTCGTTTCCGCA
>DNNS01000480.1 GCA_003497555.1 Spirochaetia bacterium | reverse complement strand
CTGCCTTCAGTATAATAAGTTTCTTTTTTCATTATTGTTTCAAGCGCGGTTATTCGTTTGATAAAATTTTCGTTATTATTTTGCAAATGCAGATTTCCCTCGGCATCATTATGCAGATCAATCGCCAAAAAAGGCAATTCACCGTTTTTTTCCTGCTCTTTCAGCCATTTAATAAAATAATAATTTTCCGGTTCTTCTCTTTCATTGAAAATATAATCGCGGGTAAACCCTCTGTTAATATCGTAGCCGGCAGCTGAAAATCTGGTAAGGCCCCGGGTTACCCCGTCTTTATTGGCCATGGGAAAAAAATAAAAATCTGGATTTCCTGCTGCACTATTTTTATCTGCCAGCAGTTCCCCGATCATGCCTTCTATAAACCAGTTGCCTCCGGGTNNGAGCGCGCTCTGATTAATACACTTTTACGCTTCTGCCCGGAAGAAATCTTAAGTATTTCAAGGTCTTTTTTTTCATAAGTTGCTCCAATAATTCTGCTGGAAAATCTCTTATGACCTGAATATCTTTTTAGCAGAGCATGAAGATTTTTTTGACTATAAGGTTCCAGACGCGCGATATATACTTCATCAGCCGGCATAATCAAAGTATATTCAAAAGCATAATCTTCAGTAAGAGTAAATAAAAATGGATGCCAGATTTTTTGATCCGCCGAATAGCAGCTGGAAAAAGGGCAGCGGAATAAATTTGTTTCTTTTCCGGAATAAATATTTTTGGCAGGATTAATCCGTATCTTAACCGCTTGGCCCTTTTCTCCGGATAATTTAAAATGCCAGTGCCCGGCAGCTTTATTGGTACTGTGTTTCTCGTGATCATAGAGCAAATTAATAATGATTTCTCCCGGAACCGTATTATTATAATTTAGCGGAGAGCCGTTTTCAAAACAATAATCTAAAAAATTTGTCTTCATTTGTATTCTCCTATGAAAATTTAAAGGGTTTCTCGCAGANNAAGTTGAACATGACGACTCCTTTAGTTAAAAGATTATCAGACTTATAACCGCTTACTTTACCGATAAAAAAAACTCTACCGTTTTCACAGAAAAATATTTCAGTCTAAACTATTTTCGGTTAGAGACATGGCGGAATTTTCATTACTTTTTGTTTTTCCATAGCCTGATCTGCCAGAAAACCGATAAGATGCCCGTATACCGAATCTTCAATTCCGGTAAATGAAACACTCGGCTGTTCTCCGCGCATAGCTCTGATAAAATCTNNCAATCAGCCGGGCATCGCCTCCGCCGTGCGACCCGCTCAGTCCGCTGAAATCGCCTTTAAAATCAGCTTCAATAATTTCTTCATCGTAGCCTTTTTCTGCAGCCGGATTAATGGTTTTTAACAGAAAATTTCCGGAATTAAAATCGCCGCTCAGTTCACCTCTGGTGCCGAAAATATGAATAATACGGCTGCCGTCAGCGGTGCCGGAAACAAGATTATGCGTTACTGTGGCGCCGTTAATAAATTCAATTACAACTGATTGATGATCAACAAGGTCGGAGCCGATTTTCCATACGCAGCGCCCATAAGGGTTCGCCGGATCTGAAAGTTTTTGTTTTTTTTCTTCTGCGGTCATTTCGTTTTTATGACCCATACTTTCCATAACATCCCATACGTAATACTGCCACCAGATGCGGTCAATATAATGCCGGCGCGCGGAATACAGACAGGTTTTTTCTATTTCCTGCGGGCAATTAATCAGGCAATGTGTGCCGCTGCCGGCCGGAGCTTTTTCCGGAATAAAATACANNCCCGCCGCTGCTGCTGACAGATACAGGGCGGTGCGGGCTCATGAGCCAGGTGATTAAATCAAGGTCATGGCAGCACTTTGCCATCATAAAAGAGGAACCGCAGTATTTTTTGGATCCCCATTTTCCGCGTATAAAAGCTGCGGCCGCGTGATGAAAACTGACATTTTCGCTGGTCTGTATATTCATAATTTCGCCGATTTTTCCGTCAAGCAGGCATTGTTTGATTTTTCTATAAAAAGGCGCATAGCGGAGTACATGGCAGATAGCCAGGCGGCGTTTGTATTTTTTGGCTGCCTTAACCAATGCTCCGGCTTCTTTTAGATTTACCGCAAAGGGTTTTTCTAAAAGCATATCATAACCAACTTTCAGCAGCGGTATGGATGTGGGCACATGCTGATTATCCATGGTGCCGTTAATAATAAAATCGGCAAATTTGGGAATACGCGCCAGTTCTTCGGCGCTGTGATAACAGTATTCTTGGGGTATGCTGAATATTTCTGCAGCTTTTTTTCTGCGTTTTTCATCAGGATCTGCAACACCGGCAATAGTAAGTTCTTCCGGATGCTCCAGCGCGTATTTGGCATAAACCATACTTCGGTTACCGGCACCGGCAATAATTGCTTTAAGTTTCTTCATGTTTTTCCCTTTGCAAATATTATATATCTATTTACCCCGGTAAGCAATACCGCCGATTAATAAATAATTACAGTATATTGACATTTTACTTGCATTATTGCCATAAATATATATAATATTGTCATGCAGCGTAGTAATATTAAAATTCTGGAGGCTTTTCAATACAGTAATAAAATGAAGATGGGGACACATTATCATCAGCATGATTTTTTTCAGTTTTTATATATTTTAAAGGGCCAGTGCAGGGTAACCGCCGAAAAAAAAGAAATCATGTTGAAAAAAAATCAGATGATGGTTTTTTTCCCTCATGTTATGCATAGCCTTAAATACCCGGAGCTTGCGGAAATGTTTTGTGAAGTTATACAGCTTAAACTGGAAATGCCCAAAGAGTTGCTTCTTTTATACAAGCCGCCGGTATTTACGGATTGTTCTTTTTTCGCTTCCGAAACCAGTAATATATTATTTTTGATAATATCATTTTACCTGAAATCTTTTCTGCCGGAAGAAGAAAGGCAAATGCTGATTACTGATGGAATTATTCAGCTTGTCGATCTGCTTAAAACCTCAAATCTGCCGAACTTTAATAACGGTCCGGAGGGAAAAATCGACAGGCGTATTGCGGAGATTGCGGGAGAAATTGATAATACCATCAAGAATTATCCCGGACAGGAATTTTCGCTGACAGAGCTGTCCAACCGGCTGGCACTGAATAAATTTTATTTCTCGCGTCTTTTTAAAGAATGTTTTAATATGCCGCCGCTTACTTATGTATTAAACCGCAAACTTGAGTATGCCAAAAGCATTATGACGCATTCCGGTTTCAACCTGAAAAATATCGCCAAGGAATGCGGGTTTAACAGCTATCATCATTTTTCCAATTTATTTCTGAAACGGTTCGGAGTGCGCCCGAAAAAATTTCGTCAAAAAATAGCTATATGATTTTAATATGATTTTTTTAAAGGAATTAAACATGAAAAACGGATTAACAGCAGAAAAAGCCATGCAGATTGAAATTGTCAGCGGCAGTCTTGCATCCGGTAATTGTGTATTAAAAATCGCATCTGTTTCAAAAAATCTTAAATTTTTTACTGCCGGTCGCGCCATGGCAACAGATATGCCGATTAAGGATTTTGGAAAGGACATTACCGGTTATAACTTTCTGGGTTTTTTCAGCGGACAAAATGCCGCTCTTCTATATCACAAACCGCCGCTTGCCGATTTTGCGCGTTATACTGTAAAAAAAAATATTATCAGTGTTCAATCAAGCGATCCAATAAATTTAATTTTTTCAGAGCGGGGAATTACCGATTTGCTGCAGAAAGCCGGGGAAAGTGCCCGGATTAAAAAATTAACTCCTCCGATCTGCGGGTGGAATTCCTGGGATGCGTTTAATGCCGGTGTATACCGTGACGGTGTTATTGAAGTAATGGACTTTGCCCGTAAAAATAAAATATTACGGGAAAATATGGAATATATCATCATTGATGACGGCTGGATGACCAATTGGGGCGAATGGAGCGCCAACGGTAAATTTCCCGGAGGTATGAAAGCCCTGGCCGGCGATATTAAAAAAAGCGGCTTTAAACCCGGATTATGGCTGGGGCCGC
>DNNS01000284.1 GCA_003497555.1 Spirochaetia bacterium | reverse complement strand
CAGAAAACAGTATTATAAGCCGGTGTTGTCTCTTACAAATAAATTTTACAGGGAGTAGTAAATGGCATATCAATTTAAAACTTCTGAAAAAGCAGTAGGCGCTTTCATTATAACTGCACTCGCCTGCCTGGTGCTGGTTCTGGTTTACCTGGCGCGTAATCAATTTACATCCAGACAGCGCAATAATTACCATGTGTTTTTCAACAATGCCGATAATCTGGATCGGGATATAAAAATTTTATACCGGGGATACGAGATCGGCCGTACCACCAGAGTCAGCTGGGAAAAAGAAAGCGACCGGTTCCGCGTTGATTTTTACGTGCTTAAAAATTTCGAAACTGTTATCCGCCGTAATACCGTACTTGAATTTGCCGATTCACTTATGGGCGGAGGCAATATGCTCATTAACCGCGGCAGCGATACAGAAAATATAGTCACTGAGGGACGGCTGTATTCTTCCGATGATCCAGAAGGTAAAAAAATTCTTGCGGCCATGACCGGCAAGGCTCTGCCTCCCAAAGCGATTGATAAAACCATTGTACTGATTAATGATTTGATTAAATCGCTTGACGGCCTGATTTTAATGCTTAATGATAATGACAGCCAGGTAGGAATGCTTCTCAAATCTCTTCCCGAGCTCATGAAAACTCTTGAAGGACTGATGGAACAGGCCGGCGGAGAAATGCGTATTTCCAAAATAATGAAATCGCTTAATGAAACCATGGACAATTTTGTGATTATTTCGGAAAAATTAAAAGATCACAAACTGCTTGGCAAAACCAAGGAAGAAAAAAAACCTGCGGAAAAATAATATATTTTNNTGAGCATAAGCGGGTAAAATCATGGCTTTTAGGGATAAAAGCATATAAAACTATTTTACAGATCTGTTTTGCAATTCTGTCCCGGTAACGATATCTAAGAAATCCCCCGGTATGCTTTTGTCATATTTATAAAATCGGCAACTGAAAGTTCCTCCGCCCGTTTTGACCCCCAGCCCAATAATTCCGCGGCAGCTGCCATTTTTTCATTACCCGTAGACAAAAGCGCATTGACAAGTTTTTTACGGCGCTGGCTGAAAGCGCACTTCACAATATTTTTAAAAATCGGATAATCCTGCGGAGGATTTTCCGATTTTACAGTAAAGGTAAGAAAAACGGATTCTACTTTAGGTCTGGGAATAAAACAGGCAGCCGGAATATTAAATTCTTTTTTAATACTGCAGAAAAATCCGCATAAAACGCTTATGACTCCGTAAACTCTGCTGCCCGGAGCCGTTGCCAGGCGCTCTCCCATTTCTTTCTGTACCATAAATTTCATTACGGCAATATCATTAAATTCTTCAAGGCATTTAATAATGATATGCGATGCAGCGTTGTATGGAAGATTACCGACTACCAGTTTTTTTGAATTGCGATCCAGCCTGCTGAACCGGTCAGAAGAAAGTTCCAAAAAATCGAGATGGTAAAAAATACAGGAGCAATCCCCGGTCCGTAAGCCTGCAATCTCCCGGGAGGCAATTTCACAGGAGTGTTTTTCTTTTTCTATGCCGGTTACGGAGAGGCCGTTTTCCAGCAGATAACCGGTCAGATTTCCGATTCCCGAACCGATCTCAATAACAGAAGGCTGCTCCATAATTTTTTCGCTAATCAGGTTATGGCAGGTGCCGGCAGTCAGTGATGCGATTTTTTTTAAAATTCCCTGATCGTGCAGATAATGCTGCCCGAGAGACTTAAATACTGTTTTACCCGAAGATACAAGAACATTTTTAGTCCGGCCGGGCACAATTCAGGCCTTCGTGCAGTTCTTTTTCAAGATCGTTTCCGTCAATCACATGATAATGATAACCCTGTTCCAGTAAAAAACGTTTACGGTTTTCGTTAAAAAATTCTTCGCGGCTGTTCCGGGTGATTATAGAAAAAAACCAGGCGCGGTTGCTTCCCGGTTTAGGCCGCAGGATTCTTCCCAGCCTCTGGGCTTCTTCCTGGCGGGAGCCGAATGTTCCTGAGATCTGAATTGCCGTACTGGCCAGAGGAAGANNGGCAAAATTTGCTACCCGGGAAACCACCAGGGCCGGGATGTTTCCTTTCTTGAAACTATCATAAAGTTTTTCTCTTTCGGAATTTGGCGTAGAACCGGTAATAATCGGCAGGCTGAATTCATCGGCAACTGAAAATAACTGTCTGATATATTCCCCTATAATTAAAATGCGTTCTTTTTGAAAAGCTGCTAAAATAATGCGGATAGCGTCGATTTTTTTACTGTTTTCGGCAGCTATGCGGTATTTAATCCGGTCGCCGGCTAATATATAACGTTCTTCATCCCGCTCCGGCAAGTCTACCCTTATTTCCACACATTCGGCTTCAGCGATAAATTTTTTCTGTTCCAGATCCTTCCATGGTAAATCGTATTTTTTCGGACCTATAAGCGTAAAGACATCTTTTTCTTTACCGTCTTCACGCAGCAGGGTGGCTGTTAACCCCAGACGGCGCTTGACCTGCATTTCGCTGGCTTTCCGGAATACCGGAGCAGGCAGAAGATGAATTTCATCATAAATTATCAGGCCCCAGTTCTTCTGTTCAAACAGCGCAAAATGCAGAAAATCGGAATTTTTGTTTTTCCGGAAAGTAAGAATCTTGTAGGTGGCAATAGTTACCGGTTTTATCTCTTTCTGCTCGCCGCTGTATTCTCCGATTAAATCTTCGGTAAGCGATGTTTTGGAAATCAGCTCCTGTTTCCACTGGCGCACTGCTACAATATTGGTAGTAACAATCAGTGTTTCCGTCTGGATAATTTCCATAATGCCCATGCCCACAATGGTTTTTCCTGCACCGCAGGGAAGTACAATCACTCCGGCGCCGCCTTTGCCCCCGGCATGAAAGGCATCAACCGCGTCTTCCTGATACGAGCGTAAAGTACATTTTTTTTTATTGATGGAAACGGCCAGAGATGATCCGGTTTTAAAACCGGCCTGATCATCAACCGGATATCCTATCATTATCATCTGCTGTTTAAAATCGCCGCGTACTGCTGTTGGTATACGGAAAGAATTCATATCGGTATTTTCAATGATATATTTGGATACTGACGGAAAATTTCGTATTTCCTCAATGCAGGCCGGGTCATCGGAACGCACCAGCAGGAAATCACCATCGGTATGAAGCGAAAACTTGCCGTAACGGGAATACTGCTGTCTGATAAAATTTTTTACCATTTCCGGTACCGGATACCGGGAAAAAGAATCCATTTTTTCAAAAATCAGTTTTTCTTTTATATCGAGAGCGCAGGCATTCCATACAGAAATATCTGTGATACGATAGGTATGAAAAATATCCGGAGATTTTTCCAGTTCGGCAAAAAGACTGATAAAGGCGCGCGCCTCTCTGAATTGCGGATTATTTACCTCGGCGAGGATGGTAAGATTGCTTTGAAATACCAGCGGTTTATCTGACATAATGCGATCTGGTATTTTACCGTTATATACAGAATTTGTAAAATCGGCGAAAGTCATAAAAAGTTCCGGTTTTCTGCCTTGCCTGGAAATATTTCTCTCATAAATTTACAATTTGTTTTTTTTTGAAAGTGAAAATTTATGAGGGGGCGCGATTTTTTTTCTTGGGNNCCAAGAAATAAATTTACACCCTTTATGAGGGCGAAAGTTGAAATAATTAATGTTATACAGTAGTATACGCGATATGGATTACCGGCAAATCAGTATTGACCTGCATAAAAAATATCGCGGAAAACTGGATATCATCACCCGTTTTGATATAAATAACAAGCATGATTTAAGTTCAGCCTATTCTCCGGGTGTGGCAGCTCCATGTCTGGAAATACAAAAAGACGGGTCTCGGTTTAAAGAATTTACATCTGCCGGAAGCACCATAGCGGTAATTTCCGACGGTTCTGCTGTTTTGGGGCTGGGTAATATCGGCGCCAGGGCTTCCATGCCGGTCATGGAAGGCAAAGCCGCGCTGTTCCGCAGATTCGGCGGAATAAACGCCTTTCCAATAGTTTTAGAAACACAAGATACGGAAGAAATAATAAAAACTATTACGCATATTGCACCCTCTTTTGGGGGCATCAATCTTGAGGATATTTCAGCGCCGCGCTGTTTCACCATAGAGAACCGTCTTGCAGATATTCTATCCATTCCGGTATTTCATGACGATCAGCACGGCACGGCCATTGTATCTCTTGCCGGATTAATTAATGCCTCTAAAATTACCGGCAAAGGGAAAAAACAGAAAATTATTATTAACGGTTCAGGCGCAGCTGGAATTGCAACCGCCCGTCTGCTGGCAGCGTATGAATTTCAAAATATTATCATGTGCGATACCAAGGGAATTATTCACAGCGGCCGCGACGATCTGCATCAGGCAAAAAAAGACATTCTTGCCATAACCAATCCAGCTAATCAGAGCGGAAGTATTTTCGATGCCATAAAAAATGCCGATGTTTTTATCGGTCTTTCCAAAGGTAATTTACTTAAGGCAGCGCATATAAAAACCATGAACCATGATGCGGTTGTTTTTGCCATGGCTAATCCAACCCCGGAAATAATGCCGGATGAAGCGATTGCCGGCGGAGCAAGAATCGTCGCAACCGGCAGATCGGATTTTCCCAATCAACTTAATAATGTACTGGTATTTCCCGGCATTTTCAAAGGGGCTTTGGCCTGCGGGGCGGTAAAAATAACAACCATCATGAAAATAGCCGCTGCGGAAAGCCTCTCATCTATAATAACAAACCCGGATGCTGAGAATATTATTCCTTCTCCATTTACCGAAGGGGTCGCCGATTGTGTGGCCCAGGCGGTAAAAAATTGCATGCCATAAATAAGCTTAAACTATCCTGACAATTCCCCAGGCTTTAGCTGCACAGTCTATTGTAAGACTGCGTCTTGCAGCTCTTTTATCTGAAAATGAAAAAATTTCAATTCCCTTGCCTGCCAAAACTTCCCTGATATCGAATATTTTTTTATCGGAAATTTTAATGGTTACGGCCCGCGATAATGGATTTAACACTGTCATTATTTTTTCATTGTTGTCTTCTCGCATATAGACAAGCGGTGATTTATTTTGGCCGCAATACAGCAGATGAAATTCTCCATCAGCCTGAAGTGCCTGGTGCTTTTTCCGCAGATTAACCAGTTCCATAACCGTGTTTAGGAGAGATTTTCGGTTTTTTTTCTGTTCCTGCACGCATGGGCGGCTGCTATCAGGGTCAACAGGTAAATACAGATTCTCCGGAGTGCAGCAGGAAAATCCGGCATTTTTTTTGGTATTCCACTGCATCGGTGTACGGGCGCCGGTTCGAAAATATCCGCCTTCTTTGGACGGTAGATTTATATATTTCATACCGATTTCATCGCCGTAATAAATAAATGGCACACCCGGCATTGTTAATAAAAAAGCAAAAATAATCTGCAGGTCTTCAGGGGTGCGATTCATGGCCAGGCGGTGTAAATCATGATTACCGCTGACAAAAGACATGTATCCGTATTTTTGGGTTTTACGGTACAGTTTTAAATATTGCTCGAAAAATATGGA
This sequence comes from Spirochaetia bacterium, assembly GCA_003497555.1. GTDB lineage: Bacteria > Spirochaetota > UBA12135 > UBA12135 > UBA12135 > UBA12135. The sequence goes on along the minus strand of DNNS01000284.1, from coordinate 2,552 downwards.
CGCGTCTCCGCTGCCGGTTGAATTGAAAAAACAGGCATTCCGGCTTCCGGACATTTTTTCGTATCGTTCCCAGCCGGGTCCTCCCTGGTAAAATAATCTGGAACTTTGAGGTTCGCCCCAGGGCAATATAAACGCAGAGTGAAAACCGGCTTTCAAGGCAAATTGCGGATGCGGCCATTCAGCAATAAGTACAGCATTTTTATAATCATTATCCATCATGGAACGGATTTCCTGCCATAATTCCATATTTTTTTTAAAATTTTTATCGTTCTTTATGCAGGAGTGCGCCATATCAACCCGAAATCCGCTGATACCCATATCAAGCCAGAAACGCATTATTTTTTTTATTTCATTTCGTGTTGCCAGCGCCTCGGGATGATCTGACGGTTTTTGCCATGTACAGTTTTTATCAATATGGGCAAAACCGAAGTTAAGCGCAGGCTGGCAATAAAAAAAATTTGTTACATACTGACCGTCGCGTTCTCCATAACCGTTAACAGTTTTAAAATCTTTAGGAGAAGGACCGAAAGCTTCATCAGTCCAAATATAACGGTCTGTGTATCTGTTTTTTTCTGCACGGCATGATTCGGTAAACCATGGGTGCTGAATTGAGGTATGCCCGGGAACCAGGTCAAGAATTATATTTATATTTCGTTTAAGAGCTTCTTTAACCAGAGTTTTCAGATCATTGTTTGTACCGTAACGGGGAGCAATTTGATAATAATCTGCTACGTCGTATCCGCCGTCATGGAATGGGGATACAAAACACGGATTAAGCCATAATGCCGTAAAACCGCTTTCTGCAATATAATCAAGATTTTTTGTTATTCCCGGAAGATCACCGATACCGTCATTGTTGGAATCAGAAAACGACTGCGGGTAAATTTCATAAAAAACCGCTCGTTTAAACCATTCGGGAGCATACGGTTTTTTCATAAGGAACTATATCAGACTGTTGCCGGACTGCGTCGCTGTACGGTTACCGCATGGCGGAATTTAAAATTTATTATTATCATCATAAGAAACATGATAAATTTCTTTAAATACCCGCCGGTAGTTTTTAAAACAATGCGTTTAAAAATAGCTGCAGGCGTATAGAAACGGTCAAAAAGATGCCAGAATTCATATTCCAGTTCTGCCGGAGTCATATTTTTGGGTTGAAAAACAACCTGGTCGGGATTATATTTTGTATAATCTTTGTGCAGCAGACGCCCGGCTTTCTCCATTTCCGTAAAAAGCGGAGTCCCGGGTGTAGGCGTAAGAATATGAAGTTCCGGCAAGCCGACACCGGCTTCCATAAAAAATTGGTATGTATCGTCAAATACGGTTTTATCATCTTCATCAAACCCGAACATCAGACTGGTGTGAATATAAATACCCCGCTGTTTAATTGATTTAATGATTGACTTGTATTTGTCGGGATGGTTGAATTGTTTGGCGACATTGTTCAGCACTTTCTGATTTATGGTTTCAAAACCGATGGATAGAAGGTCGCAGCCGCTGTCTTTTACCAAATCAAGAAAATTTTCATCGTCAAGCGCTGGAAGCGCAGCCTGGCTGTACCAGTGTATTTTGAGGGGAATCATGGCTTTAAATAATTCTTTGGCATAATCCTTGCGGGCCAGTATATTGTCGTCAATAAAAAGAAATCTTGAGTATCCCATTTTTTTCAGCACTTCAAAATCGCGGATTACATCATCAACCGGGCGCATTCTGTAAGCTTGTTTGTAAAAAGCCGTAACCGAACAATATTTGCACGGCTGCGGACATCCGCGGGTAGCCTGAATAGGCATGATTGGTCCTACAGGCTTTTTTACCAGCAGATCATATCTTGGTGTAGGCAGACCGCGCAGATCATGCAGTTCTTTGCTTTCATATACTCTCTGCAGACTGCCTCTGCGGAAATCATTGATAATATCATTCCACATCAGCTCTACTTCGCCTTTAACCAGAGCATCGCAATGATTCTGGGTAATCTCTGAAAAAATAGTCATGGGAACGCCGCCCATCACGACTTTTTTTCCGCGTTTTCTGAATTCATCGGAAATTTCACAGGCGCGCAGAGTAGCTGAGCCCCCCATGGAAGTTATGGCCACAAGATCATAATTGCCGTCAAAACGTATATCTTCTACCAGTTCGTTCTGAATTTCCACTTCGATATCGCCTGGAGTGATGGCAGCAAGATGCGGTGTAGTAATTCCGCAGATCCACATGGGTTTTATTTTTAAAAGTTCGCCTTTTTCATTGCGCTGGGCTGCTTCACAAAATAGAATTTTCATAATTTTTGACTCCTGGGGTGTACGCTTTATTTTCGTTCAATTATAATAACAGAGTGAAAATCTGTCAATGACTCACAAATTCCCAGTTTTCAAAAAAATGAAAACTGGGAATTTGTGAGATAAATACTTCCAAAGCTAAGCAGGAAACCGCGGTAAAGTCTCCTGAATGCGTGTATAACACAAAGCAGTGACATTGTCCGGGCTTCAGTATACCCCTTCAGCAAGAATATGCCAGGCATTTGCTATGAGCATAAGCGGGTAAAATCATTGCTT
>DNNS01000469.1 GCA_003497555.1 Spirochaetia bacterium | reverse complement strand
AGAAAGCTCATTTAGCTTCTTTACGGCGCTTGTTTAAATAAAAATCAAATTTAAAACAGCCTACACCATGGCAAGAGGTATGTCGTCTAATTTTAATAGAATTTATAATCAGCATGACCAGGTCCGGCCCGGTTGAAGTAAACATATTTTAATAATATAATGTTTTAAATTAACATTTGACAGGTATCTATGAAAGAGTTCGGCGGAAAAGTTCTGGTTTTAGACAGAAATGACATTAACACTGATGAAATAATTCCGGCCAAATATCTTACTGCGGCCGCAAGAAAAGATTTACGCGATCATGTTCTGGAAGATCTGCTGCTTGATTCCAAACCGCTTTCTTTAAATAAAATACGCTCCTGCCGGGTAGCTGTAACGCGAGCCAATTTCGGCTGCGGGTCTTCGCGCGAACATGCTGCGTGGGTGTTTGAAGAAAACGGCATAACCGCAGTGCTGGCAGTCAGTTTTTCCAGGATTTTCCGGCAGAATATGTTCAATTGCGGCCTGCTTGCCATTGAACTTCCCGAGGAAGTAATCGGCAAAATTATCGCATTAAGCAGGGACAGTGAAACTGAAATATTTATTAATCTTGAAAAAAAAACCATATCGGTTCATGCCTCCGCCTGGAGCGAAGAAATTTCATTTAATCTCGGCATCTTTGAAAAAAAACTGGTGCAAACCGGAGGTTGGGTGGAATATGCAGATAAAAACTACTGAAATAAAAATATTTTAAGGATATGCAATGTACAGAATAAAAACATTAAACAGTATTTCAGATTCCGGTATTACCCAGCTGCCCGCTGAAAATTTTTCGGTTTCTTCAGAATATAAAGACTGCGAAGGAATAGTACTGCGCAGCTATAAAATGAGCGAAACGGATTTACCGCCTTCGCTGCTGGCAGTGGCCCGCGCCGGAGCCGGCGTTAATAATATCCCGGTTGAGTTATGCGCAAAAAAAGGAATAGTGGTATTTAATACGCCGGGAGCCAACGCTAATGCCGTTAAAGAACTGGTAATCTGCGGTTTACTGCTGTCTTCGCGTAAAATTTTTGAAGGCATGAACCGTGTACTTGAATTAAAAGAAAATGCCGATGCCGAAAAAGCTGCGGAAAAAATCAAATCTGAATTTACCGGTCCTGAAATCGAGGGAAAAACTCTTGGTATTTTCGGTTTGGGCGCTATCGGTGTACGTGTTGCCCAGGCAGCAGTGGGACTGAATATGAAGGTCAAGGGTTTTGATCCTTATATCTCGGTTGAAAATGCCCTGCTGGCGCCTTCAGCCATGGAAAGGGTAAAAAGTTCCGACCGTATATTGGAAACCGCTGATTACATTACACTGCATATGCCGCTTATTGATACAACAAAAAATTTTATCAATCAGGGCAGCATTGCCAAAATGAAAAACGGCGTAAAAATACTTAATTTTTCCAGGGGTGAAATTGTTACCCATAGTGATATTATCAATGCGGTTTTGTCCGGAAAAGTAAGCGTTTATGTTACAGATTTTGCAGCTTCAGATCTTATCGGCAGAAAAAATATTCTGGTAATGCCCCATTTGGGAGCATCAACTCCCGAAGCTGAAGATAATTGCGCGCAAATGGCCTGCTCCGAATTGCAGGATTTTCTTCTTAACGGCAATATACGGAATTCGGTAAATTTTCCCGATATTGCAGTGGAAAGATCAGGAAAACCGCGTTTTACGGTAATTAATTCCAATGTTCCCAATATGGTCGGACAGATTACTGCAGTATTAGCGCAGAATTCCATAAATATTAATGATATGATTAATAAAAGCCGCGGCGAATATGCATATTCCATATTTGATACCGATACCGGCTTGTCTGATACGGCAGTTTCCAAAATAGCTTCTATCAGCGGCGTAATCAGGGTACGCCGGATAGATTAATATGTTTTCCTGTCTTCCTTCGGTTATTGCTGAAATAGGCATCAATCACAACGGTTCTGCGGATTTGGCAAAAAAAATGATTGCCGCAGCCAAAGAATCCGGAGCTGCTGCCTGTAAATTTCAGCTCATTGATGCTGAAGATCTTTATTCTCCCACAAGTATTGCTGCTCCCTACGTTGACAACGGACTGGGCATCAATGGTACACTTAAAGATCTTTTCAATAAAGTCGCTGTTTCCGATGAAACCTTCACTGAACTGAAGCGTTATGCGGATAATGCCGGAATTCAGGTGTTTGCTTCGGTTTTTTCCGAAAAAAAACTTCCCCTGCTTAAGAAACTGGAAATTAACGCCGTTAAAATCGCTTCTTCCGAAATTAATAACATTCCTTTTCTGCAGGCTGTGGAAAAATCAGGATTAACTTCGGTAATCTCCACCGGCGCCGGCGAACTGAAAGAAATATCAAAAGCTGTTTCAATCCTGGGGAAAAAAAACAAACTTAAAGCTATTCTCTACTGTGTCTCATTATATCCTCCGGAACCGGCGGATATCAATCTCGGTAATATTAACATTTTACGAAAAAAGTTTTCCCCGATTTTTACCGGTTTCTCCGATCACTTTGAGGGCACCGCGCTGTCCATTGCCGCCTGTGCCCTGGGGGCCTGTATTATCGAACGTCATTTTACCATTGATAAAAATCTTCCCGGGCCCGATCAGAAACTGTCATTAAATCCTTCGGAACTTTCCGGGCTGATTGCCGATTTAAAAGCGGTTTTTATAGCCGGCCGGCCTGTTGACTCCTGGTTTCTTTCCGGGCGAGAGAAAAAGGCGGCTGCCACTTTCCGCCGCGGAGCCTATTATATGAAAAACCTTTCTGCCGGTGACATTATCAAACCGGAACATATTATCATGCAGCGCCCCGAAAACGCCACCGGTTACCAGACAGCGGCTTTTATCGGAAAAACCATACGCAGAAACGTAAAAAGCGGGGATCCGATCGTAAAAAGCGACTTTTAATCCATGGCTAACCGCGCAGCGCTTTTCCTTCTGGTTTTTTTTCTTACCGCTTCTTCCGCAGCGTACCTGTATTACATGATTGATCATAAACTGATGGATGTAAACACTGCCGGCCTGATATTAGCCGGGATTACCCTGCTGGTTCTGGCCGCAGCACAGATCAATAACTTTTATATTTATTTTTTACACGCGGTTAACACCCCCGGGGCCTGGCAGCTGCTGACAGTACATTATCTGTCCGTACGCGACCACACAGTTTCCGCCGGCCGTCTGCTGGAAGCCAATTATAATTTATTCAAGCTCAATGTGCTGCTGCGGCGCTTTGCTCAGGCGGAAAAATTCCATGATCCCCTGGGCGAAACCATGATTGTCAAAACCCGGCTGTTTGAATACCGCATACTGAATGCCATGTATTATTATGGCATCGCAGATTTTAAAAAACTTTCCGATGCACTGGGCAGAATACAGCCTGAAACCGTCAGACAGCAGAATACTCTTAGCGGCAGAAAAAAACTGTTTATCCATGAAAATTTTTATCAGCTCTCGGCTTTAAATCTGATTCATGAAAAAAAGCTGACCGAAGCCTATCACTCTGTCAATAAGGGCATTGAACAGAAAAATACCGCTCTTTTACAATATACTTTAGGCGTGGTAAATTATCACCGCCGTATTCTGGAAGACGCAGTGCAGGAGCTTGAACGGGCCCTGTCCATGAGCGGAAAAAAAAATATTTTTATAGTTATTCCTGCCTGTTATTATCTTTTTCTGATTTACTGTGAAATGGGCAGATACCGTATCGGCAAGGACAATTTTGACCGCATGAAAAATGCCAGCAGCCTGTATNNAGTCTGCAGATTACAAACTGACGGAACTTTTCAGAAGTACTGCGCCTGCTGAAAATTAAAGCAATTCATCTTCCAGAAATTTTACATCCACTTTTGATGATAATTTGTCAGACGGTTCATTGAATTTTATTCCTGATTTTTCAATAATTAATTTTACCAGAATCGGAACAGGAATGGTAGTTAGAATTGAAAGTATTATTACTGCATTAAAGAAATTTCCTGATATAATGCCCAGGCTTAAACCTACAGTTGCGGCTGCCAGAGTAGCGGAAAGCTGCGGAACAGTCATAAGACCAGCTAACAGGCTCTTGCGGTGGGAGAAGCCCGAAATAAGCATGGCAATCCACCCGGAAATAATTTTACTGCCTGTAAGTCCTAAAAAAGTCCAGAGTACAATGCTGATATTTTCTCCGGCGCCGGCAATGGATGCAATATCGGTTTTCATACCGGTTGCAAGAAACATAAAGGGAATAAAGAATCCATAACCGGTACCTTCAATTTTTTTCAGCATGAGGCCGCCGTGTTCATGAAGAATTTCAACGCCGGAAAGCGCCATCCCGGCAATAAAGGCGCTGACAATTACACTAACCCCTGCCAGTTCCCCGATCAGTACCACAGATAAAACAGTTGCCAGAAAAAAAGTGAGCCTGGAATCATCTTTATGGTCGATCCGGGAAAAAATCCATTTGCCGATATGGGGAACAAGCCAGAGAGTGCCTGCCAGGTATAAAGCGATAGTGGCGGTAAAAAGCAGGTAAAATACCGGCCCGGCCGAATTTATATTCAAATGGTCTAAAATTGATATGTTATCAATTCCGATACTCTGCAGACTATGCCTTTTTAACTGAACGCAGAAAGCCAGAAGAATAAGACTTGCCATGTCGGTAATAATTGTAGCTGAAAGAATGGCAACGCCGAATCTGGTTTTTATAAGCTTTAATTCACGGATAATAGGGAAAACTATTCCGACCGAATGAGATGCAAATAGCGACGCGTAAAAAAACTGACCGATTATATCTTCCCTGCGGAAATGCCTGTAAACCAGAAAACCGGCTGCAGCCGGAATTAAAAAAGTAAAGAGACTGAGCCAGAATACCGTTTTTTTTTCGGAACGCATGATTTTCAGATTACATTCCATACCGGCAAGAGACATTAAAAAAATCAGTCCAAGATACCCCAGAACTTCAATTACAGTATAGAGCTGCTGGGTAGGGTAACCGCGCCCCAAAAAATGATTGAGTTTTTTTATCAGGTCCAGACAGTTGGGACCGATGATAATTCCTGTAAGCATTATTGCTATGATAGAAGGAATGTAAAATTTATTTAGCAGCTTGGGAACAATGGCGATTAAAAGCATGATAAGCAGGAAGAGCGTTAAAAAAGTTAATCCGGTCATAGGATTCCTCCCGGTGTACATAAAAGCGAACAGTCTCTAAGGTGTTTTTTGCGTCTGGCGCCTGTGCCCGGTTTTTGAAGCATGTTTTTCGGCGTATTCATGTATTGATAGTGATCAAGGTCTTATGTTCTTTTAATTCTAAAATCCAAAGGAAAAATTGGCATTAAAATTAAAATTTTCCGGATCATAGCGGTGTACAGCAATTCGGTGCAGGCGGTATTCGAGCGTTGCTGAAAAAACCAGGGGATAGGTATAAAAAACATTACCACGGGCAGAAACCGACAGACCGGCCTTGCCCAGAAATTTTTTCGGATTGATTGACAGCAGGGTATCGGAAAAATACCCGCTTTCGCCCAGGAGACGGGCATCAAGCCGGCGCAGATAAAAACCCGGAGCCCCAAGGCTTTTACCTGAAAAAAAATTCCAGTCCAGACCGATCTGGGCACAGGAAACAAATTCTCCGCTGTCGGATGAAATTATACCCTGCAGGCTTCCGGATGGCGTACGTCCCGGATAAAACCGTTCAAAATCAGGAATACCGTCTCCGGCTTCTCCGCCGTGCTCGAAAAATACATACGGAGAAAAACGCGGATGAATATTAAAATGATACTCCATCATTAATTCGTAACCGAGATATTCCCTGCTGAAAAAATTTTCCATAAGATAATCCGCGCGTCCATCCATCAGGGCATCATACTTGATGTGATGTAAAAGCAGAGAAGTACTGAATACAAAAAGACTGGCAGGAATTTCACCAAGGGTTTTATATTTTCTGTAATTCTGCCGTCCGTAAGAAAGCTGCCAGATGTATTTATCCATGATAGCGGATTTAGGCGTATAATTTTTATAATAAAATTCATTTAACACCGCATCAGGCTTGAAATAATAACGCAGGGCATAATAATTAAAAAATATAAAATTCCGGTTATCAAAAAAAGGCATCTCGGCAAAAGCCTGCAGATAACACGTTGTATATATATCGGTGAAAGAAATAATAAACCAGCCGAAGTTAAAGGAAACGGTTTTATGCAGTGTACTGATACCTGCTCCCAGGCCGAAGGAAAACGGAAAAAATGAATTTACATACTGCAGGGCTGCATCGGTTTCGCTTAAAAACATGCCCTGGCCGCTGAGCGTATGCCGGCCCAGGGTATCCTGCAGCAGAAAATCAAGGCCGAACTGTATTTTCCGGTTTTGATAAATTATATTTATCCCGAAATATGGAGGGAAAAGCCCGCCGGCCCTGGCATGAGTATATTGCGGATTTGCAGCTGTTAGTTCCGCTGCGGGCAGGGCGTCCTGCGGAGCTGNNCAGAATAAATCTTTTTTAAAAACACAAGGTTCAAATAAACCGGTTATACCCTGCGCTGCCAGACTTGCAGAACTGTTTTTCAGATCAAGCCGGTAAATTGAAAACAGGCCTTCAGACGGCGCGCTGAAATAAAGCGCATCATTATAAAAAAATAAATCGCGTTTTTCCAGGCCGTCAAAAGTAATTTGCAGCGGTGTTTTGTCTGCGCCGCCTGCTGAAAGAAAAAAAATATCGGTTTTCTGCCGCTCCTGATCAAAAATCGCCAGATAAAAACCGGTCCCGCATACTGCCAGTCCGGTAATCCCGTTTTTTCCCGGCAGAAAGAACAGTTCTTCCGCTTCGCTGTATTTATCATTTACCCGGAAAATGCGGTTGGAACGTATAAAAAAAATACCGTTATATTCAGAGATGGTTTCTGCTCTCATGGTTCCGGGAATTTCTCTTGTTCTTCCGTTTTTAATATCAAGCAGGCGGATTGAATTATAAGCATAGCGTTTTTCGCGCGGCGCCAGCCAGACAGCATATCTGTCATGAATAATCAGTTTTTGCGCCGAATAGGTTTTATGATAACTGAATTTTTTTTTACCTTTCGGCCGGAAATACAGGGCTGTATCCGGATAATCTTCATTGCGGAAATTACCGAGAAAACAATCCCCCTGTTCATTGCGGCAGTAATTTCTGGACATTATTTTTTTTTCTGCAGATATCAGCGGTAATTTTTTCTGCCCGTCATATTTTGGTTTTAATTCCGTGATTTTTTTATATTGGTCAAGCATGTCTTTATAAGTCGCTTCCGCCTTGATTCCGAAATAAATATTGAAGGACTTAAAAAAACCGTACATACTGTTTTGACGCAGAAAATTCATGAATTCGTCAATTTTCGCTGCCGAGTATTTTTTTTCCAGATAAAGGAAAAATGCGAATCCTGTATTATATACCATCTCGGCTTCCAGTGTGCCCTTGTCGCTGAAGTTTACAATCTGCGTGAAATCGGGTATGCGGTCTTCAAGCGCAAAAGCGTTTAACAGCATGCGCCGGCCGGGATCGAAACTGTCTCCGCCCAGGCGCCAGGCATAATACTGGGCCAGGCCTTCAGCGGCAAAAGCCGGCACTGTATGTACCGGAACAAACGAGGCCATGGAGGAACTGATATTTTTTTTTATCCGCATTCCCATCTGCAGGGAGATACCGCTTATAAAATCCGGAAATTTTTCATAAAGATAATCCAGGGTAAAAATATGCGCCATTTCGTGCGCCAAAACGGAATAATACCAGTTACAACGGCTGCGGTAAAAAAAATCCGGCGTATAAATCGGCTTGCGGCTGATGGATATATAATCCCTGACGGTAACAGTATAACCGCCGGCAAGGTCGCCCGTATCTTCCAGGGCAATCCTGATCCGGCTGCGGCTTTTGCGCAGGGGAAAAATGACAGAAAGGTTGCTGTAAATTTTTTCTGCTGCCGAAATAATTTCTGCAGTTTCGTTTTTTAATTCTGCCGGATATATGATTTTAAAAGTATTATTTTCTGCCGCCTGCCAGCGGATTTCAGGATAATTTGCCGAGGCATCAAGCAGAAGTGCGGAAAAAAAAATACCGGTGATAAGACGCAGGGGACGCACGTTTATTTAACAGACTCAAAAAGTACTGAACATTCACGCCAGTGCTGAACTTCGGTTTTAACTCCGGCCGGATTATTTTTAGCGCTTTCCGTCCGGATATTCCCGGCCGCCTGGATCAGTTTCTGCCAGTGTTTTTCATTTTTTCGGTTTTGCACCTGGGGAGAAACTGAAATCAGGCGTTCATAAAGTTTTATTATAAGATCTGATTGTTCCGATACCCCGTTTAAAGTACAGAAAAAATCCGCACAGCGGATGATGTAAACATAACAGCGGTAAATTTCTTCAATAATTTGTGCGGTATCAGGATGTTCCTGCTGCCTGTCCTCCTGATCGGATATTTTATCAGGCGCAGGTGATTTGGCAATTTTTCGCTGATATGCCTGCAGGTCTTTACAAAAAAAAATCGATAAAAATAGCAGTAAAGCCAGTTTGCCTGAAAAAAATAAAGCCG